>LSTE01000083.1 GCA_001644445.1 Gammaproteobacteria bacterium SCGC AG-212-F23 | reverse complement strand
TATTAGCTTGAACAGTGCTTCTTACGCTGCACCCAGCAGCGAAGGCATACAGACGTATCAAAAAAACGTACACGCATCACCCGAACGCAAACAAAGTTTACAAGAAGATATTGACCGCTACCGTAACGCCGATGAATTATGGGAAGTGTTACGCACGTCCTTCACTTTACCGCATCATGAAGATAATCCAGAAGTCAAAGAACAAATTAATTGGTTCATGCATCATCAAGATTATTTAATGGAATGTACTTATCACGCCGTTCCTTATCTTTATTATATTTTACAACAAGCGAAAAAAAGACATCTTCCTGCTGAAGTAGTCTTACTCCCCATGATTGAAAGTGCTTATAATCCTTTTGCTTATTCTTCTGCAGGTGCGGGCGGCATGTGGCAAATAATGTCAAGCACGGCATCTGATTTAGGTATTAAACACAATCGCTGGTACGATGGTCGTCGTGACGTTGTCGCATCTACCAGAGCTGCATTAAATCATTTAGCTTATTTAGGCAATTTCTTTGAAGGCAATTGGTTGTTAGCATTAGGCGCTTATAATACGGGTGAAGGTAATATTTTATCGGCTATACATAAAAATATTCGCAACGGTAATCAAACTGATTTCTGGTCTTTGCCAGTAGCGCAGCAAACGCGAACTTATGTGCCACGCATTCTTGCTCTTGCCATCATCATCAGCCACCCTGAACGATACCCTATCCATTTTCCTTCGGTACGCAACGCTCCTTATCTTGCACAAGTCGATGTTGGCTCACAAATTGATTTGAAAAAAGCCGCGAACCTTGCCGGTATGACTTTTAAAAAACTGCGACAATTAAATCCAGCTTACAATAACAGTGCCACAGGCCCTAACGGTCCTTTCAAATTAATTTTACCGATTGAAAATGTGGCACAATTCACTGAAAATCTTGCCGATGCTTCACCTCAATCGGGACATCATTTAGAACTCGATAAAGAATTAAAACAAGATAACACTGAAAACAAACTACTGGCACTGACCCAACAAAAACCCACAACAACTGAAGCAGCGCTTTCCGATTCCTTAAAAAATCTTCGCGGTCACTACACTTTACAGCCCGGCGATACATTATATATGGTACGCAAAGGTGATGATCTTCCTAAAATTGCCAAACACTTTCATACAACCACGTTAGCATTACAATTAGCAAACCAACTACTCAATGCAAAACATCTTAATCCCGGCGAAAAACTAGTCATTCCTACCCACGAACCCACACAACAGGCCAAAAATTACCAACTTGCACCCGGCGATACTGTTTACATGGTCAGAAAAAATGATACTATCGAAACTATTGCCAATAAATTTAATACTACACCAGCAGCCATTCGAGTCATGAATTTGTTGGCTAGCAGTGAGGTAATAGAGGGTGATAGATTAGTAATTCCTACACATATTTAAACACGTGTCATCCCGAGCGTAGCGAGGGATCTCCTGCTTAAGAAAAATGTTTGTGCAACAGATAAAAGGAATAACGTAATGAGGTCTAAATTATTCGGCGGCATCCTACTCATAGCAGGCACCAGTATAGGTGGTGGGATGTTAGGGTTACCTATTGCAACAGCACAATGCGGTTTATTTAATTCTTGTTTATTATTTATCGCCTGCTGGCTTTATATGACATTCACCTCACTACTGATTTTGGAAGTGAATCTTTGTTTCCCACGCAATAGTAATATGATTTCTATGGCTAGACTCACATTTGGTAAACCGGTAGAACTTATTTACTGGAGTCTTTATTTATTGTTTTTATATTCACTGGTTGCAGTTTACATCGCCGGTGGACAAGACGTTATGCGCGGTCTTTTACAACTTATGCACTTTTCTATTCCCCTCTGGACTTGCGGTATTATCTTCGTAATATTGTTTGGTTCTATCGTAATGGCAGGCATTAGGCATGTCGATATTTTTAATCGCGTGTTAATGATGATAAAAATGTCAGCTGTTTTATTATTAATGTTATCCGTGATCCCGCATATTGACCCTAAAAATTATTTTGAAGGAAAAATGATTTATGTTCTTCCCGCCATCACTGTTGCATTGACATCGTTTGGATTTGCAACAATAGTACCATCACTCAGAGCTTACTTTAATGATGATCATGTTAAATTACGTATTGCAATTATCGTCGGCTCGTTTATTCCTTTAGTTTGCTATATCGCTTGGAATGCTTCTATTTTTGGCTTGGTTCCCATGCAAGGTGATTTTGGTTTAACTCGTTTGATTCATTTAGATCAACCGATTACGGGATTACTGGATTCTATTATGCATTATGCCTCCAGTAACAACGTACATTTATTATCGCGTGTCTTTACCTCTATTTGCGTATTGACTGCTTTTGCATCTGTTTCATTGGGATTATCAGATTATCTCGCAGATGGTTTTAGTATTTCACGCAAAGGTCGCGGTGAAATATTTATTTTAGCAGCAACGTTTTTACCTCCTTTACTCATCGTAATGTTTTATCCAAAAGCGTTTATTTTCTTCTTAAGTCTTGCAGGTGTATTCTGCACTATTTTGCTAGGACTCATTCCTGCAGCGATGTCATGGCATTGCCGATATGTGCAGAAATTAAATATGCCTTATCAAGTAACAGGAGGCAAAGATTCATTAATTCTGACAATACTCGTCTCTATCTTGATAATATTAATTGCGACTTATGAATTGCTGCTAGGATAATGTTACGACTTATAAACAAAGCGATTTAATAACATATTACATTTGCTAGGTGACAATGGTTTAGTGAGAAATCCATTAATACCTATGCGTCTTGCCATTTCTAGTTTTTCATTCTCTTCATAAGCAGTTAAAGCAATAATTGGAATACCCGCTGTAGGACCTTTGCTGCTGCGAATTATTTTAGCCGCATCGAAACCATGAATGCCAGGTAATTCTAAATCCAGTATCACTAAATCATAATGCGTACTTAATTTTTGAATCAATTCTTCGCCACTGATGACCCAGTCTACAGTACAATTTTTTTCTTCGAGAATGGACTTAATCGCTTTGGCGGCGACCGCATCATCTTCAACTAAGAGAATTTTGACCGGTGCGGCGTGAGAAGTTTCTTCCATGGCTGTCCTTATGTATCAAAGCATAAGTGTCTATGCTTTATAGTATAACGTATTTACATAAAGATAAAAGAAAAATCCCTCCGGACGTAGCGTACGGAGGGAAAACTATCAGTGACGAGCACGTGACATTTCAATCCAAGTATTGTCACCTTGGCGGCAAGCAACACCGTGATAGTAGTATTTTTTACCTTTGTGATAAGCAATAGCGCGATATTGACGGCAGTCAGTATAAGCGCCAATTGTCATTGGAGCACTGGTTGGAATAATTTGATAAACCGTCCCTGTGCGTGGATTTGTCCAAGAGGTAGGTGCATTGGCTGGGTTTCTATCCAATGATGTATAGGTTTTCATCTTGTCACTGCTATCCATAGAGTGACCGATTAATCCACCTATTAACCCACCAACAAGTGCGCCACCTGCAATCACCCAACCACTACCTGCACCTTTGGCTAACGTACCCAAAAGTCCACCAGCGACAGCGCCTGTCACAGCACCTGCGGCAGTATTTTCATTCGTGGTATTCGTTGAACAAGCTGTCAAAACCAAACTAGCACTGATCAAAGCAAGCATTACTTTATTGATTCCGGTGTTCATAAGCAAACCTCCAATGTCACAAAGTTAATCAAATGAATGTATAACGTCCGTATTTCGTCAATAAATCTTATGAGAAGACACTGTTAGTTTATGCCTAAACGCTAATACCGTCTGCTAGGGGAAGTACTACTCACTCTCATGGGGCTGCTTAGTGGTAATGGATAATTTTTTTGATAAAAGTAAAAACTTGCTTGTAAATCTAGCGTCCCAAGGGTGTTGCATAATTCCCCTGATATATGTCATCCCGCGGCTTGTCCGCGGGATCCAGACATAGGTATATTAATGAATATCATTGCGCAGGTAAGTATTAATGTCTAAAGCTATTAAAATTCTAGTCATAGGTATGGGCATTGCAGGTCCCACAATTTGTTATTGGCTCAAAAGATTTGGTTTTTCTCCTGTATTGATTGAAAAATCAACTAGCATCCGCAAAGGTGGTCAAGCGCTGGATATTCGCGGTGTAGCAACACATATTGCCAGAGAAATGGGTATTTATGATCAAATATGCGATATGCGCACGCGCATAGAATGCGGGCGTTTTGTTGATGCTGCCGGCAATATCCTGCATGAAGAACAGGGTGAAAAATTTGGTTTTAGACAAGACGATGAGGTTGAAATTCTTCGCGGTGATTTGGTTGAAATCTTGATGAAAACCATTCCCAATGTACCATGTCATTTCAATCAAACCATTACCAGTATGCAACAAGATGACAATAGCGTGACTGTCAATTTCAATGATGGCAGAATTGAAAACTATGATGTAGTAATCGCCGCAGATGGAATTCATTCTGCTACAAGGCAAATGATCTTTGATAAAAACGAATATCAGTTAATGAATCTTGGGCCATATATCTGTACGTTTACCATCCCCAATTATCTTAATTTGCATCACATGGAATTAGCGTGTGAAGCCAACCATAAACTGGTGACTATCACTAGCGACAACAATCCTGAAACAGCCATAGCAGGGTTTATGTTCCGCTCTCAACATATCTTAAAAGATATTCGTGATGAGCATGAACAAAAACAATTTTTGCGCGACACTTTTCATGATTTTGGCTGGGAAACACAAAATATTTTAAATTGGATGTCAAAAAGCAATGATTTTTATTTTGATGCTATTACACAAGTAAAAATGAACTCTTGGACCAAAGGCCGAATAGCGCTGTTAGGCGATGCAGCTTACTGCCCTTCTCCGTTATCTGGTCAAGGCAATAATCTTGCATTCGTTGGCGCATACATCCTAGCAGGAGAATTAAAAACTGCGAATAGAAATTATGCGCAAGCATTTACTCGTTATAATACGTTACTACATTCCTTCGTTGATGCTAATCAACAATTTGGTATTTGGGTAAGCAAATCATTTCTTGTATCGGATGAAGTTTCCAAAGACATTGCAGAAGAACGCTCAAATAAGATCCTAACGATGATCAAATCAGTTTCAAATGCGATTACCTTACCTCAATACGAATAATCATGGCGTCCCCAAGGGGATTCGCTAAGCTAAAAACACAAAGGCTCCGGCGCTATCGGCACCAGAGCCCAAAATCGTAAGCCCCCAACTGACTTGTTATCGTCAATTTTGGGAGCTGCTACCCGAAGGTAGTCTCACAAGCCCATTGCTGGGAACACTACAATTATGGACATTTCTGAAGAAGTACACCATCTGGTGCCAATTCAAGTGTAGAAGCTAGGTAATACTATTATATCAAATGGAGAGATAAAATTAAAAATTATTTTTCTCGATCAAAAACCCATATCTCGACTAAAATACATTTAAATCTGTTTACCAAGGCATAACTATCATATGGAATTACAGGCTACTAACCAACCCATCGACATCGCTGATTGGCGCCGCGATGAAGAATTTGCCCAATATCCTGAAGGTGCTCGTGACAAAACATTATTATATTGTCCGAGACCTGCTCCTTATGCTTTTCTTAAAGCAAGCCATCGATATCTTTTTAAGCTTTCATCTCCACGCTATCCAGAGCAGTTCTGGGCTGAGATTATAGCCTATCGGCTAGGGATTCAAATGGATGTAGATGTACCTCCGGCTTTTGTTGCATATGATTCCATAACAAATCAATCCGGTGCACTGATAGAATGGTTTTTACGCCCTACCAGTTTGCTAAGCAGCGAAGATTACACAGCTGGTGGCGACTACTGCCAACAATACATACCTAGTTTTGACCGTAAAAAAGGGAAGCAGCACAACTTTAAAACTGTGTGTCAAATCTTTGAAGATTTATGTAAAAAGTATCCTTATTTTCATGAAGACTGGAAAAAATACTGGGCAAAAGCTTTTCTGTTCGATGCACTCATTGGCAACACTGATCGCCATCAAGATAACTGGGGAATAATTGAAAAAAAGAATCAAGGAATACTCATACCTTTGAATCCAAGCAGTAATGAAATTCGAATTTCACCTATTTTTGATAATGGAACAAGTATGGGTCACGAGATCCCTCCAAGTAAATTTGCGTATTACGATGAAAATGACAATCTTATGAAAAAATACATATCTAAAGGCTGGCATCATATGAAGTGGAATATTGATGGCAAACAAATGGGTCATGTCGATATGCTTCTAAAATTTATTGAGCAATATCCTAATACTCGTGAAATTATGCTGGATAGTTTAAAAAAGGTAACTTTTGAGACTTTTAAAAAAATACTCGATGATTTAGTAGCATTCAAAGTATTGGTGAAATTAACTGCTGAACGCGCAGAGTTTATGTTAAAATTGCTCCAACGTCGACATCAGCATCTATTAGTTGAATTAGAGAAATAAAATGCATTTTATTGAGCACATTATTGAACCAAACAAACTTCTGCTGGCATGGCAATCGTCAGATGAGCAGCATCGCACACGTTATATCGTGGCAGAACTTAATCGTGCTGAAAACGATCAAATTACTCTCACCTATCTAACGAATGAAGATGATTTCCGCAAAGCACAGAGCAAGGGTTTTGAATCCTACCCTGCATTCCCTGACATCAGCAAAACCTACGATAACGTGTTAGACGCTTTCATGCGCCGTTTACCACCAAGAACACGAGGAGATTTTACACAATATTTAGAAGGATTGAGACTCAAGCCTGATACGAAGCTAAGTGATTTTGCATTATTAGGTTATTCCGGCGCAAAGCTACCTTCAGATGGATTTTCAATTATTCATCCTTTTAATAATGTGCGAGGAGCATGTGAATTACTGATAGAAGCTGCAGGATTTCGTCATATCAAAAAAAAACATGACATTGAAATTAATGTTAATGATTCAGCAACATTTTCAAAAGAATTTAATGAAGCTACTCAAGCAGAAGCTATTCATATTACAGTTAACAGTCAACATATTGGTTATGTTAACCGTGGTCTTTTGCCAACTTTTTTTGATTGGATGAATAACAATCGCATTGTTAACGCTTGGGTTGAGAAAATCAATGGCACCCCGGATAAGCCTTCACGATATCTATATGTAAAGATTTCTCAGATGATCTAAAAAATTACGAGTTAAAGTATTGTGTTCATAGGCGAAGTGCCCCCTAAAATGGGAAAGAACCAAAAATTCTATATTATTCTTAACTGAAATTGGCGTCCCCAAGGGGATTCGAACCCCTGTTACTGCCGTGAAAGGGCAATGTCCTAGGCCTCTAGACGATGGGGACTTTTTTGGGAAAAAGTCGATTAGTTAGGTTTTCTCTTTTCTAATACTTAGATTACTAAATATGTAGATAGTTTGAACTACTGGTGGAGCTAGGCGGGATCGAACCGCCGACCTCTTACATGCCATGCAAGCGCTCTCCCAGCTGAGCTATAGCCCCGAGCCTAACTAAGAGCCAAGAATTCTAGGCAGTGGGGAGGTTTTTGTCAATTAAAAGGTTAAAAAAATCCCTCGTTGATCCCCTTTCTCAAAGAGCGTTGTTACATAAATATTCTTAAGCAGGAGATCCCCGCTAAAAGCATACGGGGATGACGAGTAAAGACCTCGCGGGGGCGAGGGGAAAATCCTCGTGCAATAACATGATTAATGACAATGCTGACCTAACAGGA
>LSTE01000082.1 GCA_001644445.1 Gammaproteobacteria bacterium SCGC AG-212-F23 | reverse complement strand
GAAAGCGCAGCACCACCGCGGGCATCACCGTCAGTTTTAGTAAGGATAATACCAGTGAGTGGCAGGGCTTTGTCGAAAGCTTCAGCTGTTTTTGCTGCATCTTGGCCTGTCATACTATCGACAACAAAAAGTGTTTCTGTTGGATGAGCTTCAGCATGTAATCGTTTGATTTCAGCCATCATTTCATCGTCAATATGTAAGCGTCCGGCGGTGTCGATTAAAAGCACATCACTGAGTTTAGATTTGGCTGCTTGAATAGCATTTCTTACAATATCCACTGGGTTTTGCTGGGTTTCGCTGGGAAAAAAATCTACACCTAATTGTTTTGCCAGTGTTTCTAATTGGGTGATAGCAGCAGGGCGATAAATATCTGTGCTAGTGACCATGACAGATTTGTGTTGTGATTGCTGTAACCAACGTGCAAGTTTGGCAACGGTAGTGGTTTTGCCAGAGCCTTGTAAACCAGCCATTAAAACCACAACCGGTGGTTGTGCTTGCAAGTTTAAGGTATCGCATTCTACGCCCATGAGGACAATCAATTCATCATGGACTAATTTAATTAATGCCTGACCGGGTGTCAGGCTTTCCATAATCTCTACGCCAACAGCTTTTTCGTGAATATGTTGTAGAAACGATTTGACTACAGGTAATGCAACATCTGCTTCCAATAAAGCCATGCGAATATCGCGTAAAGTATCTTCGATATTTTCAGCGGTTAAGCGGCCACGGCCGCTTAAGTCTCTCAATACTTTGGTTAATCGTTCGGAAAGATTGGTAAACATGATTCACACCTAGTAAAGCCCTTCTAAAGCGGCAGAGTATATACGAATTATTACCTGCTGTCTTGCGATGGTGTTGCTAAGAGCGGTGCTCTCAATTGATTAATATTGGGTGTGTTAGGCGTATTGTTTTTGCCGAATTCTTCTCTATATACATTAGGTATACGTGGTTGTTTCCGGCAACAAAAGAAATTATAAATATTATTAAACATAGAACTACAGCATGAAGTTGAAGTTTTTTCTACTTCTGCATAGGTTGTTGTTGCAGGATGGTCTGAAAGCGTAGGTGGCGGTAGCTTTTGAGTATTGGTGGCTGTTGTGTTTTCTGTCGTATTTGTAGTTGTTTCTGGTGGAGTTGAAAGCGTAGGGGGTGGTAGTTTTGCAGTTGTATTTTGTGGGGTACTCGTAGGCTGAACTGTATCTGTGGTTAAGGGTGGCGTAGGCATTGACGTAGTGATGACATAAGACGTATCACTTCGTCCACATATTGCATCATAGCCCATTTTCATTAAGGGTAGAAACAATCGGTATGAACAAAGAATCGTCATGCGTAGAGCCAGTCCATAGTTGAATGTTTCCTTTAATTCATCAGGTAGATTTAGCGGTGGAGGAGATTCAGGATCATTTAAAGTTTGGTCATTCACGTGATACTGGACAGCGCCACCTAAGATAAGGCCTGCGCCTACAACGGCTAACAATGATGCAAGTTTTTTTAACAAATATTCTGGAACATTTTTTAAAAAGGAAAAAATGGCTTCTCTTGTTTGCTGAAAATTAAATCCTAAATCACAAATACCGCGTAATACGGAAAGTATAACAACAAGAGGTAATGGTAAAAATCCAGGTTCAGATAGAGCGACACAAACAATAAAAGTCATGTCAGTTGCAACAAGTGTATTGATGAGAGCGCTGAGGGAGCTAGCTAATAGATAACGGTTTGGATATGTATTAATGTCGTGTTTTCTTCTTGCCAATTCTATTTTTTCTTCGTCATTAAGGCCTTCATCCGATTGGTCCCATTTACCTAAGACAAGTCTACAGGTCAATTCCAAAGTGGACCAAGCTTCTCCTACGAGGGTGCCGCCGTAGGCGCTAATGACAAGAGGAATGGCGAGCCATTCTACCGTCCAATCGTTGAAGTCTTTCTCACTCAATTCTCTAATAAAATAAAGTGTTGTCATTCCATCAACAAAAGCAATCAAATTACCACCCACTATGTAAATAGTGAGTGTCATATATTTACCTACAGCGGATTCTGGTGCCCAATCTTTAGGGAAAGAGCGTTTTTTAATGCATTCTAGGGACTTAACTGTACTATTATCTATTTGCTTGCCATATATGACGAAATCAGCAGCACCATAAACGATAGTAAACACATATTTCGTGGCGCGATTAACAGGGATAATACGTAAAATCCTTCCGTGTTGCAGGCCGAAGTCAAATTGGATAGCATCACACACTGTTCCCGTGGTAGCAAGTACGGTACCCGTCTTAGTTTTTAATCCTAATTTAGTTAAAATTGTTCTCGAAGTTGTTTCTGGCATTTCTCTCTCCAATGCATTTGCGCCGTGTAAGAATATCAGATAAATTGTTAAGGAATTATTAAGAAGGACATCCTTTGAGTCATATTCATCTGATTGTTTTCAGCAGCATATTAGTGGTTCTGGTGTTTCTGTCGGCATTTTTTTCAGCGGCGGAGACGGCCCTCATGGCAGTCAATCGTTATAAATTGCGCCACAAAGCACGGATGAACAAAAAATCAGCCATTTTAATCTTAAAATTATTAAAAAGACCGGATCGCTTGTTGGGAATGGTTTTGATAGGCAACAGTCTAGCAAATATTTTGGCATCTGCAATTGCAACAGTCATTGCTATTTCTGTGTGGGGGGAGAGGGGAGTCATATTAACAACATTAGTGCTAACTGTTGTTATTCTAGTGTTTGCCGAGGTTGCACCAAAAACACTGGCTGCTTTACACGCGGATGGTATCGCAAAATTATTTGTTTGGCCAGTTTATTTTTTACTAAAAATATTTTATCCCCTAGTATGGTTGATCAATGCCATGTCAAATGCCGTACTACGGCTTTTTGGCGTGCATGTTTTAGGGCAGAAAGCAGAACCGATTGGTCATGAAGAGTTACGCAGTATGGTTTATGAAACCGCAGGGCGCATTTCTCATCAGTATCAAAATATGTTGTTGGGTATTTTAGATCTCAATAAAATTGCTGTCGAAGATGTGATGATTCCCGCCCACCAAGTGATTGGTCTTGATCTTGATCAAGAATGGGAAAAAATCCAACAGCAAATTGCCACGACAGAATATGACTGGTTGCCTGTATACCGCGGGCAGCTAAACCAGATGCTAGGTTTGCTGCATGTACGTGATGTGACTCATGCTTTAGTTTCCTCAAAAAAAATCGATAACGAATTTGTGCGTGATATTTTACATGAACCCTATTTTGTTCCCGAGGGAACAACTTTAAACCTGCAGTTAAATCATTTTCAACAACAACGTAAACGCATGGCGATCATTGTAGACGAATACGGCGAAGTGTTGGGGGTGATTACAGTAGAAGATATTTTGGAAGAAATCGTAGGCGAGTTCACTACTAATGTTTCAGAAGGATATGTCTTAGAAAAACAAGCCGATAATAGTTATCTTGTTGATGGTGCTATGGCAGTGCGAGAGTATAATCGTTTAGCACATCATGCATTACCAGTGGAAGGTCCACGTACTTTAAATGGGTTAATCACAGAATACCTTGAGGCAATTCCTCGCTCAGGTGTTTGTATAAAAATTGCGGATTATCCGATTGAAATCGTCAAAGTGAAAGAAAATCGCGTGACGTTAGCAAAGATTTTTGCAAAGCTTAATTAATCAATAAAGCGACTACTACGCGCCTGTCTTCTGCCGTCAAAATATTGAAGGTACGGCAAGCGGCTGCTGAGTCCATGACTTCAACGCCAATGCCTTGATTGAGTAGATCACCATATAGCGCAAGTGGGGGAAATTGTTGTACAGCACCTGTTCCTATCAGTAAAACATCAGGTTTTAAGGGCAATACTTGCAGTAAATGTTCACGTTTTAATTCATTGAAATTCTGAGGTTGCCAATTTTCGATTAATTGATCGGGGGCAATGATAATACTGTTTGTAAAAAATTGTTCATTGACTTGCACTTTTCCTGGGGCGTAGGAGAAAATATGATACTCTGCGCGGTTTTCGTCTAGGGTAAGATTCATTATTTTAATTCCTGTGATGATTCAGTATACTCTATTGTATCAGCCTCAGGAGCACTTGATAATGGATATACAGCCAGAGCAAAAAATCACTTTGCCCCTCAAAAGCGTCGCTGGCGCATTATTGTTCTGCGTTTTTTTGGGACCTGTAGGATTGCTGTATGCATCCTCGCTGGGCGGGATTGTCATGATTGCCTTGGGCTTTATCGTGGTTTGTAGTAAATACATGGTGCCTATTGTTATGATGTGGCTTGTCACCTGTATCTGGGGTGTGCTAGCAGTAAACCGTTATAACAAAAGGATAGCCAGGTGAAAAAAAAAATCATACGCCGCGAGTTAAAAGAAATAGCATCCATCGATCATTCACTTCATCCTATTTTACAACGCATTTATCAAGCACGTGGTATAACATCTGTCACCGAGTTGGATCATGCACTCGAAAAATTATTACCCTATCATAATTTATTAGGTATCGAAAAAGCAGTGCAATATCTCGTGGCAGCATTGTCACACCAAAAAAAAATGCTAATCGTAGGCGATTTCGATGCCGATGGCGCAACCAGTACGGCAGTCGCTATCCGTGCACTAAAAAGTTTTGGTGCACAACATATTCATTATTTAGTGCCCAATCGTTTTGCATTTGGTTACGGTTTAACACCGGAGTTAGTTGCAGTTGCAATAAAAGAATTTAATCCGGATGTTATTATTACTGTCGATAACGGTATTGCAAACCACGCAGGTGTGATAGCTGCAAAAGAAAATAATATCACTGTTATTATTACTGACCATCACTTGCCAGCAGAAACATTACCTCCTGCTGACGTTATTGTGAATCCTAATCAACACGGTGATTTTTTTCCCAGTAAAAATATGGCAGGCGTAGGTGTTATTTTTTATGTGATGTTAGCGTTACGTAGACATTTAACAGAAACGCAATGGTTTTCTGTGAATAATATTCCTGAACCTAATATGTCAAAATTATTGGATATTGTGGCATTAGGCACAGTCGCAGATGTAGTGCCACTGGATTACAATAATCGTATCATGGTGCATCAAGGCTTGCGCCGTATACGTGCAGGTCAATGTATACCAGGCATTAAAGCATTATTTGCAATAGCTAATCGCGATCATCGTAAAATAGTGGCCAGTGATTTAGGATTTATTGTGGCGCCGCGTTTAAATGCAGCGGGTCGTTTGGATGATATGTCGTTGGGGATAGAATGTTTGCTTTGCGATGATCATGCAAAAGCCAGAGCAATGGCAACAACATTGAATCAGCTAAATGATGAACGTCGCATCATCGAACAAGATATGCAAGAGTCAGCAATGACGGTATTAGAAAAATTTAAACCGAACCAACAAAAAACATTACCGCACGGTGTATGTCTTTTTGATGAAACCTGGCACCAAGGTGTGATAGGTATTGTTGCTGCTCGTATCAAAGATCGTTTGCATCGTCCAGTCATTGCTTTTGCACGAGCGGCGAATGATGTTGAAATCAAAGGTTCCGCGCGTTCTATTCCAGGCTTTCATATTCGTGATGCACTAGCTAGTATCGCAACACAGCATCCTCAGATGATTGAAAAATTTGGTGGTCATGCCATGGCCGCAGGTCTTACTTTGAAACGCGAATATTTTGAAAAATTTTCAGAAATATTCAATGCAGTAGTATCACAAAAAATTCGTGAAGAAGATTTAAGTCATAAATTGATGACTGATGGTGAGTTAGCAAGCAATGAGTTAAGTTTAGAAATCGCAGAAAAATTACGTGAAGCAGGCCCTTGGGGACAAGCATTTCCTGAGCCTTTGTTCGATGGTGTGTTTACTATTATCGATCAGCGCCTGGTTGGCAGCAAGCATTTGAAAATGTTATTGTCCAAAGAAGGCAAGACAATTGATGCTATTGCATTCAATGTGGATTTAAATCAATGGCCTAATTATCGTTGTCATGATGTTAATGTTGCTTATCGCATGGATATCAATGAGTATCGCGGGAAGCGTAGCTTACAAATGATCGTAGAATACATGGAAAGCAAGGACAATTCATGAAAGTGCGGAAAGTGCTGGCTGGACTTTTAGGAATCATTTTGTTGGTGACGGTATTGCCCGGGTTATTTGGTCTTTGGATTAAAGCGTATTACCGACATTCGTTGGTTACAATGACACAGGTGAGTGTCAAAGTTGAAAAATACCAACGTCACTGGTTTTATTCCGATGTGCGGCTACAGGTTAAAATACTTAATCCTGATTTTCTAACTTTTTGGAAAAGTCTGTCGCTATCTACTAATGGCGATTCTCCTATATTTTCTGTACAACAAAAAATTTTTCATGGACCGTGGTTGTTTCTCCGCCGTGATCCGCATTATTTGCTTGGTGTTGCACTAATTCAAAATAGAATTCAACTGCAGGCGCTAGCCAATACTGTATTCCACACTAATGATTTCATTTACGAACAGGAAATAAATTTTTTCGGAGAAAATTTAAATGTTGTTCGGTTTAATCAATTATCATTAATAAAGTCTGATACGCAATTAGCATTTGATAATGGTTTAAAGCTCTCTTATCGCATCAGTGATAATAAAAACAAGCTTGTTGGTAAAATTCTTTCAGATAAGTTTTATTACCGATCAGCAGGCACAGCATTTATGTTGCACTCATTTGATACAAAATTTTCACTTTATTCGGCCATGGATAACTTGTGGTTGGGTAAGATATTGTTACATGTGCCTGAGATTATTTATAGGAATAATTCTAATGAAAATATTATTTTTTCGGATTGTTATTTGGATATCAATACCAATTTATCATCAGACGGTTTGTATGGCGATAGGTCGTTGTTAATTAAAAGCATTAAGATGGGCGAGCAATCAATAGGCCCTATTAATCTTAAAATACATTTAACAGGATTTAATGCGAAAACAGCAGATGAATTTTTTGCGCTACTGAAAAAAATTATTTTAGTAGGGGAATTGTATCAATCACAGTTTCGACAAAAAATATTATTGCTGCTGCCCAAAGTGGTTTCTCCCGGTGCAGAATTAGTTTTTGACACGTTAAGTGTGGTTACTCCACAAGGAAATTTTTACTTGTATGGTAAAATTCGTTGGCCAGAAAAAAATTTTATACAAGCAGAAGAATTGCTGGATTTATTAGAGGGTGCTAATGTAAATTTATTTTTAAAAATTTCAAAAGAGCTAGTCGATACAGTTATTTATCATGCAGCTCGCACGCCATTATTATTTCAAATTTCCTCATTAGAGCTTCACAGGGTTGTTGCTGCTGAGCAAGCGGCTGACTTTAGTTCGCGACACAATCTTTTGATTGTCTCGTCATTAGAGGAAAGTGGGGCAATTTCAAAAGCGACCGCGGAAGCATTAATTGCATTACAAACAGATAATGCTTCGTTAGAGCGATATTCTATTTATGTGAGAAATTTATTTTTACAAAATGAACTGACTCTGCCAATGACCTATTTATTGGTTTCTCAATATGCTTATCTCAACCAAAAATTAAATGAAATAGAAACCATCATCAATCATTTCCATGCGACAAAAGAAAAAGAACTACGTACCCAGCTCAAGCAATGGCTAAAAAACAATTACATCACCCAAGACCATAATGACTATACAGCCATCCTCACCCAAGAGCAGGGTGTATTAAAATTAAATAATAAAGTAGTCTTTGATTCTAAGGACAGTGAGTAAACGGAGCCTCGATCCCGCGGACAAGCCGCGGGACGACGGAGTCATGCGTTGGGTAAAACCATGATAGCATTGATTTCAACCGTATGTTTTTTAGGAATAACAGCACCTACAACAGTGCGCGCAGGATAAGAGTGAAAATATCTTGCTTCTACAGTATTAAGCATGTCGAAATCTTTTGGCAGGTTTGCTAAATACACATCCATTTTTACAATATCATCTAAACTACCGCCGTTTGCGCGCGCAATTTGACTTAAGGATTCAAAAGCTTCAGCAATTGCTGCACCATGATTATCAGGTACGCCTACGGTGCCGCCACCTTGGCCTGAGATATAAACGACATTATCTCTTTTTATAGCAGGGGAATCTGGTAGTGGTGTGGCGGCCGCAAGAGTTGCAAAGGATAAAATGAAACTACCTAAGGTTAAACAAATCATATTTTTCATAAGTCAGGCTCCATTAATTAAAAATCTAAGCGTAAATGCTTAATGATCTTGAATCAATAAGCCAATGTGGTATAATATTGTTTCATAAATGAAACAATGGATTTCAATGAACCATAATCTCTTAATGTATTATGCCGTGTCATTTTTAGCGGTTGCTAAAGCGGAAAGTTTTTCAAAAGCAGCGAAAAACACAGGTATATCCAAGGCTCAGCTTAGTCGCCATGTTAGCAATCTTGAGAAATTGCTAGGTATTCAATTAATGAACCGCACTACACGTACGTTAGTGCTAACAGAGGAGGGCAAGCAGTTTTATTCTGACTGGGAAAAAATTGAGGAAAATTCAATTGAAACCATAAGCCACCTGCAACAAGATTTCACTCATATGCAAGGCACACTTAAAATCACTGCGCCGATTGATTTTGGTATTCAGTTTCTTCCTGCTATTATTCAAGAATTTTCTAAACAATATCCAAAAATGAATGTTATCTTGTCATTATCGAACATTAACGAAAATATTATCGAACAAAATTTTGATATTGCTATTCGTATTGCTAATCAATTGCCTAGTTCAAATTTACGATCGCGTACTATTTTTAAATTTCACAGAATGATTTGCGCAACTCCTCACTATTTTAAAAATCAAAAAAAACCACATCATCCCGAGGAACTCTATAAACATTATTGCATTACTTCAGTTAATTACAATAAGAGTAATCTTTATCCGCAGTGGAGTTTTTTAATGAATCATAAAATTAAACATTACAAATTGGAGCGTTTTATTGAAGTAGATAGCTTGTATGCACAACGAGAACTCATAAAATCTGGTGTGGGCATAGGTAGGTTGCCTGATTATTTCATTAAAGAAGAGTTAAAGAAGGGCACATTAATCGAATTATTCCCTAAGCTTGAAAAACTGATTTCCTATGTATATGTGTTATACCCAGATACAATTTCATTACCTAAGCGAATACGTGCATTTATTGATCTTCTTTTACAAAAACTCAATAAAGCATGAGGGGCACCTCTAGAAATTGCTATTTTGTATTAGATCAAGGCGCGCTCATTTTGAAAAGCAGAGTTTATGCAGTGGAGAGTGTATGATTAATTCGTTTAATTTTCCCATGAGCATTTTTATAAATAACTGTTAATTTCTCATTATGAATTTCAGCTTTTTCTGAAAAAAATCCTTCAGGTGGTCGGATTGTTGGTTGATTTGGCAAAGGAAAAATTTGGATATTATTATCACCATCGTAACAAACATAAATTCTTTTTTTTGGATCAACTAATAAAGGGCGATTACTACTATAATCAGGTGGCTCCTTTGGGTCTAGAAAATGAATTCTATACTCATGATCAGCACAAGAAACAACCGTTGTTGGTGCTACAAAAATATAAGCTTCCACGCAACCCGTTCCACAACCTGCCTCTAAAGTTGCAACTCGATTATCTAGCCATTTAATATAAAAATTACGATATTGTTCTTTTATAATGGAGTAAGTTTTTTTCGTTTTAAAATTAACGTAAACCGGCGAACCACAAGCCCCACCTATAATCGCGGCAGTTCTAGCAGGGTTATGCGTAACCCCACAATTTGATTGATTGCCTTCAAAAGCATGGGCATCACTTATCCAACTTAACGAAATGAAAATGAGGAACATTGGGTAAATCAAAATATTTTTCTTGCCAGCGTTTCTTAGGTGGGCCACTAAAGTAGTGACAGATTTTTGGCAGTGGATTTTCAGTTTTAGACGCATGGAAAACTTCCTTAAAAGTGTCTTTACATTTTTCCCAAGCTTTTTTATCAACTTCTTTTTCATGAGCAGATTTTCCATTTTTCCCTGGATGTTGCAGCATTTTGTAATTTTTATCATTTTTACTCCAACAGGAGAACTGCGATGGCTTTAATACAATATTTCGATACGAATCGCCAAAAGTTTTTTTGTCAAAACGATTACGGATCACCCAAGCAATTGCTCTTCTACTTGCGGCATTTTCCCCTCGAGCTTCGCCATAAACTGTCAGCACAAAAAACAAATGATCGAAAGGAATATTTTCTTCTTCAGCTATTTTTTGATAAGGGCCATGGTAACAGCAACAATATCCTTTTACGTGTTGTAAATATGGCTTTCCATTTTTATTGATTCGTTTTCTCTCGTGAGGGCTTATCCAATATTTCCCATCTGGACAAGATGGTTTTGATGCATCTTTGCGATAAATAGATTTCATCGATAAAATTTCCTTTTCTTATAAAAGAAACCTTAAAGTAGAAGCTTTCATGAATTTTACTCCTTTTCTACATAGGGTCAAGATTTTTAAAAATATTTTTTCACAAGACTGCAACAAACAACATGCTTTATTTTTTCAATATAGAACATACCAAGCCAATGAGTTTATCTTTTTCTTTCGGTGAACTTTCAGCGATTAGCAAGGTTAATGCAGTCAACGCAGGTGGCGTCATACGTGTCACATCTAAAATTTTAGCTTGTCTCAAAAACCAGACAAACGCATAAGCACCACTGCGTTTATTACCGTCAACAAATGGATGGTTCTTGATAATGAAATATAGTAGATGCGCTGCTTTTTCTTCAATAGTGAGGTAAAGGTCTTCTCCACCAAAAGATTGCATAACGTTGCCCACAATCCCCGATACACTATCCTTTGTACGCTCTGCGCCAAAAAGCTCGGTCGCTTCTCCTTTAGTAATGAGATTTTGTTTTAATTCAGCCAAAGCATAAGACAGCTTTTCTGCTGTCAGTACCACTTTCTTTTTGGTTGCCCCTGAAGATGTAAGCGCATCTTTGTCATATGCATCAAGTGAGAACCATGTATCAGCAAACAAGGTAACCAGCTCCAATACGCTGTTATTATCAACGGTTACCCCGGCAGTAATACTTTTAACATCTGCTACTGCTTTCAAGAAGTCATCATAATTAGCCTTAATACGATGGTGATTAATTGTATAACCCTTTTGGATATGCTCTTTAAGGGTCTTAGTTGCCCATTGACGGAAGTGGGTGGCTTTTTTAGAGTTAATTCTATAACCTACACTTAACACGGCATCAAGGTTGAAGTGCTTGATTTTATAGATTTTATTGTTACTAGTAACTGTTTCCAAAATGGAAACAGTTGATTTTTCGTACAATTCTTCCGAATCAAAAATATTTTTTAAATGTTTAGAAATAGCTGCTTTTTGGACATCAAATAGAGAAGCCATTTGGTCTTGGGTAAGCCAGATAGTTTCATGCTCTTTGTCTGTTTTTAACTCTAAAGCTCCGCTTTTTGATTGATAGACAATAGTATCAACTTGATTTGTGCTTTTTTTCATGCGATTTCCCCTTGTACTTACTGAGTGGCTGAAATGAGAGGTACGATAAAACTATGGCAACCAGTGGTCAAGAGCATTGCGGTTTAATTTAAGAAGACAAAAAGCCCGGCAGATCACTTCCATGTAAGATGTGTTTTATGAGAGATAATGATACAGTATTTTTAAAAAAATAGCATCTCTCGGGCGTGGTACCAAAAGGTGTTATGCGGTGTACTTTTTGCATGGAAAAAAGACACCCAAATCTCATTAAAATAGGCAAAAGAATCCGGGAACTACGCAAAAAGCATGGCTATTCCCAGGAAGAATTTGCTGCCGCTGCACAACTTGGTCGAAGTTACGCTGGACGTGTTGAGCGGGGCGAGCAAAATATTTCAATGCAAAGTCTAATTCAGATTGCACTTACGCTTGAAGTGGAAGTGGGCGAATTGTTTCCGTCTTTGCGTGAGCTAAAGCACCATACAGCAAAAGACTAGATAAAAATCAATAATACACAACTCTTCGGACTTGATTTTTACCATATTCCTGCCAAGCTTAAATCAGGCTTTAAAGGATGTTGCAACTAACTCGAGGGCACACATGACTGACGAATTACAAAGAATACAAGCAGAAATTACAGCAATCATGGATAAGCTCGACGGTGCTTTTTTTATTCCTGTAGACCAAAATAAACTTTCAGTTATTAGAACTAGCATTATTCAGTTACTAGAAGTTGCCATTGTTTATCTTAATAAAACATACAGCTCTTTAACTCCTTGGCAAAAAGACCACATTGTTGACGCAATCAATGCACTGTATTGGGATTGGCTACATCGGGCAGTAAATTCAATTAGACTGGCAATTGCTAACCCTTCCACAATATCTCCAGATATTAAATACAAAGATGAAATTACGAAGCTTACTTTTGATGATTTAACCAAGCAAATTTTGCTAGTGAAGAAATTTTTAAAATAAAGATTAATGTATGGAGGCTATGTGATTATAACATTCTTACAGCAACATTTTCTCGAATGCATAGCAATTATTATCGCTCTCTTGGCTTTATTAGTCTCTTTTTCAGCTAAACATTATGCCGAGAAAGCATTTACTTTGGGGCTATTTGATAAGCGTTATAAACTTTATTACGATTTTAAAATGCTTTTAAATGGATTGTCGCTAAGAATCGACAAAAAACCCCTTCCAGAGCATTTGGATGAAGTGAAATTGTTATTGTGGGAAGCACAATATATTTATGGGAAAGATATAAATGATTTATTAAATAACCTCAAAGAATGCCTTAGTGGAACCGCTTTATGCTTCGAACTTGCAGATAATATGGCAAGTGGCTTCCAACAAGAAAATCAAGAAAATTACAATGAATTTCACAAACACAAAGAAACCTACAATAAGCTACATGTAATGCTTATGACCCTTTTTGGCGAGAATAAATCAACCAATTTAAATTCATATTTTCATAAATATCTTTCAGATAATGCATTTAGAAAGCCATTAAAGACGCCTTTTTGGCAGCAGCATCAGAGATAAATAAGATATTTTTGCTCACACTTGCATAAAGAGTATGAAAGTCAAATCTTCACTATCACTCAATTATTTTGCACACCATATTTTTTGCTCCTGTACATTGAACAGTTGCCTTTGTATTGATTCGCAATTTTGATTTCGCTCGTATAATATTTTTATTTTTCAACTCTATTCTATGATTTCCTGGTTTAGGATATAAACCCGTAATATCAGCGTTACCATTGCCATCTGTTTTTTCATTAATGAAACTACCGTCAAAATACACTTCATTATTTGGCACGCTTGATACGAAACTAATATTCACCATAATCTTTCCAGGAAAGATAAAATTAATTGTGTTCGTAATTTCTGCTTTAGAGTTAAGGTTTACTCGGTATTTTTTTCCTTGAAAATTAATGTTGTAATTGTTTGTTCCAACGATAGATTCAATTGTTCCCTGTTTTTCTAGTATTGCCTTATCAAGAGAAATCATTGAACCTTTTTCTTGAATATATATAGATTCAAATTGTTTAGGCATATACGCATAGGCCGGCGATACTACTAACGAAATAATTAGCAACGGGAGTAATTTATTTTGCATAGCGACCTGCTACAGCACAATACATCACGGAAAATAGAACTATTAAACCGATGATAAATTGTACCCATACGTAACATCCTATAGCCATCAAGTCGGCTTTGCTTGGGCTTAATCTAAGATCTAATATAGTGCTAAGAAGGTTACTATATGCAACAAAGCCAATTACTAAATTAATTACTCCTACCAGGAACATAACCCCTGAAAGGTATTTTATTGGTTTAGTTTGAGACTTAAAAAAAATATATGCGCAAGCAGTTACTAAGAGAAGAATTAAGCTTTGAATATGCACAAGGTAGTCACGCATTGTTTGAAAATACTGGTTGTACATTAAAATTAAAATTTCTTCTTTAGTCATTGCCGCACCCATCCATGTGAAAACAACAAATAGTGTATTACGCCAACTGCCAACAATCCATAACGTGAAGTGCCAATACTCTTCACTAAAATGACATTCATATCGCGCCAAAAGGTAGCACCGAAGTAGCACGAAAAGACTATGTTTAATTTTCGGTCTTTCAGAAAATTTTTATCTTATTGATTATATAAAATTTTTTACTGCCGACGACGAGAGTCGAACTCATGACCTACTGATTACGAATCAGTTGCTCTACCAACTGAGCTACGTCGGCGTTGTGCGTTAAGATGCAAATCTTAGGGGAAAGGGGGTAGAAGTGCAACCAAAACTACCAGGCCAGAATAGATTAAAAAATGCTCAGATAAAGAGTTTCAAAGTAATTTTTATGTTATCTGCAATCATATTTAAGTGTATTATGTTTGCCATCATAAAATGACAGAGAATAAAACATGTCAGCCAAGCTTAATAAAAAAAGAGGTCGTACAGCAGAGATTATGCGGTAAACTTTTTATCTGCAGTTGGCAAAGAGTATAGAGCTAGAATATATGATTATTATCACCAAGGGGGTAGAAGGTAGTATGGCTATGCGTATAAGTAATAGTGGCTCAAATGAATAATCAAAAAATTATGTTTAATAAATCATTAGCGAAATCATTGTTAATAGTAATATCTGCCATATTACTCGTGAGCTGTGCCACAATACCTCCTAAACTGCTGCCATCAACAATAGAACCTTCCGCAAATTATTTAAAGAAAGTGCATCCGCGCGTTGTTTTAGTCTTAGGGAGTGGTGGTGCAAAAGGTTTTTCACATCTAGGTGTTTTGAAAGTATTAGAGCGCAATCATGTTCCCGTTGATATGATTGTAGGTACGAGTGCTGGCAGTATTGTAGGTGCACTTTATGCGGATCAACCCTCTGCTGATAAAATAGAGCAATTGTTATTGACGGCAAAACGTGAAGAAGTCATTGATTTTTCCTATCTCAATATTGCTTCGGGCGTAGTCAGTGGAGTGGGGTTACAAAATTTCCTAATTGATCATATGCAAGCAAAAACGTTTGAACAATTAAAAATTCCTTTTATCGCTGTTGCTACTAATTTGGAATCAGGTATGCCGCATTTTTTTAGATCAGGTTTAATTGCGCCAGCGGTGAATGCGTCTAGTGCGATTCCACCGTTTTTTCGACCAGTCAATTTATATGGAAATACTTATATTGATGGTGGTTTTATTGATCCTGTTGCTGTCGATGTTGCAAAATTGTTTCATCCTAAACTGATTATTGCGGTGGAATTAGACAATCCTTTATCACGTACGCTTCCCACTTTTTCGCCCAGTGTTTTTATCCGGGGTGTTGAAATCATGTCGATGAAAGTAGAACGAAGTTCTGCACGTGATGCTAACGTTATTATTCGTCCAGAGATGGGTAGAATTAGTTTATTCCAGGAAACGGAACGTAAAGATATTATCGCGGCAGGCGAGAGAGCAGCATTAAAAGCGCTACCTACCATTAAGAAATTATTGCAAGAAAACAGATAGATTGACCCTATCTACTCTATATCTCTAGTTTTTAGCAGGATAGATGCATTTATTAAGCCGCGAATAGAAACTAGAGTTAGTTGTTTTTTGATAATAATCAACAAGTTATGATTTTTTTGGAAGATGGCCAAAAATATTTTAGTAGGATACTTCCTTTTTTAGCAAGTTTCCTGCTAAAATATCAGTTATGACTAAACTCAAAGATAGAATTATCGAAAGCAATCTCACTGACCATGTTCTAACAGATATTGATCTTAGTGGGTTGTTATTAAATAACACACCGGCTGTGCTTTATGGACTTGTCAACAAAGCTTTAAAAAAAGAAGAAGTCATCAAACTTAGGCGCGGTCTTTATTTGCTTGCGGATAAATATCGTCATAAAAAAATCAGTAAATTTTTTATTGCCAGTCGTATTGTACCACATAGCTATATTTCCCTTGAAAGCGCTTTATCATATCATGGTTGGATTCCAGAATATGTTGCAACTGTTACCAGCATACTTGCACTCGGTCGCAGTAAAAAATTTGTTACGTCTTTAGGAGAATTTGATTACTATCAACTTCCTGCTAATGAATATGAATTTTTGTTAGGTATTATCCGAGTTGAGGAGATTGCGGGAGAACCATTTTTCCTAGCAAGTCCTCTTCGTGCACTTTCCGATTATGTTTATATAAAAAAAGTTGATTGGCAGAGTATAGATTATTTAATTAATAGTTTGCGTATTGATAGGGAACAATTATTAAAAATTGATATCAGTAGAATTGATGAAATTAAAAAAATTTATCGCTCGAGGCGCGTGTTAAATTTTTTAGATAAACTTAAGCAGGAACTAGAAAATAATGATTAATGATATTATTGATGAAAGGCTAAGAGCCTATGCAACAAATACCATTGAAGATGAGGAGCATGCTCTTAAAGAAATTTTACAAGAAATTGCTCTTTACGGATTAGCAAACGCTGATTTTTTTGATAAGGCTATTTTTCATGGTGGATCAGCTTTGAGAATTTTATATGGGCTACCCAGATTTTCGGAAGATCTTGATTTTTTGCTAAAATTACCTGATCCCCATTTTAAATGGGAATCCTATATGAATGCTATTATTGCGACATGTAAGCAATACGGTGTTCATCCAGAAGTGATTGATAAAAGCCGTGTGGATAATACCGTTAAAAAAATGTTTTTAAAAGATGATTCAATCGGTAAAATTATTGATTTATCATTTATCCATCATCCAGGAAGAAAGCTTACGATAAAATTCGAAATTGATACAAATCCACCTTTGGGTTCTAATACAGATGTTAAGTTTTTGGAATTTCCATTAGATTATTCAGTTATTGCACAAGATCTTGGTAGCAGCTTTGCTGGAAAATGTCATGCTTTATTGTGTCGTCAGTACATTAAAGGTCGTGATTGGTATGATTTTTCATGGTATGTGGCTAAAAAAATTGTTCCCAATTTTGTTTTTCTTGAAAACGCTTTGCAACAGCAAGGGCCTTGGGCAAATAAAAAAATAATAGTTACGCCTGTTTGGTTTGTTGATGTTATGCGACAAAAAATTAAAAGCATTGATTGGCGTAAGGCGGTGAATGATGTGGCGCCATTTCTAAATATTCAGGATAAACGCTCATTAAATTTATGGGGTGTTGCTTTTTTTATGGATAAGTTGAATAGGTTAGAGAATATTCTCTCAGGTGTTGTTACTTGATTCATTCATTAAAGCTAGGCGAAAAAACATTTCCCATCAATATTATTCAAGGCCCTCTGGCGGGGGTTAGTTGTGTGCCTTTTCGTTTATTAACATGGCGGTATAGTCAACCTGCGTTTACTTGTACGGAAATGATTTCTTGTAAAACGTTGATTCATCAACCTAAGAAAGCATTTGCGCGTTTTACACAAAAAAAGTCCAGAGGAGGGTCCTGTTTGTTTTCAGTTGGCGGGAACCAATGCCGCTGAAGTCGCTGAAGCTGTTAGAATTGTCACAGATTTAGGTGCTGATTTAATTGATTTGAATTGCGGTTGTCCAGTCAAAAAAATTCGTAGCAAAGGCGCAGGCTCTAGTTTGTTAACAGACACGCCAAGGTTATATCAATTAATTTGTGCAATGAAACAGAATACGAGCGTACCGGTATCCATTAAAATCCGCGTAGAAAGTCATAGCCATGAAAAGTTTAACGCGGAAGTGGCTAGTGTTGTTAGTGATGCGGGTGCTGATTTTCTTGTTGTGCATGGCAGACATTGGACGGAACATTACGAAACACCTTGTAATTATCAAGAGATTGCATTTTTTGTTGAGCAACTTAATATTCCTGTGATTGGTAATGGCGATATTTCTTGTTATGATTCTTTAAAAAAAATGTTAGCAACAGGGTGTAAAGGTGTCATGATTTCTCGTGCTAGTGTAGGCCAACCTTGGTTAATCAAAAAACTAGTTGCCGATATGCAACAACAAATATTTCAGTTGCCATCTATCACTGAAATAGGATTGATTTTCATCGAACACGTGGAAAAATTAATTGAATTATTGGGTAGTGAAAAATTTGCAATTATTCAAGCAAGAAAATTTGCAAAATATTATGCTAGGAATCTTGAAAATAAGTTGCAATTTTGTGAAATGGTGAACCAGTGTGAGAGTTTTTGTGATTTGAAAGAAATTTGTTTGCGGTGTTTTATATAAAGTACCTTGCTAAGCAGGAGATCCCCGCTAAAAGCATGCGGGGATGACGGGAACTGCCTCGCGGGGGCGAGAGGAGGTTCTTGCTGTAAAATCACATGATTGATGGTGATGCTGACCTGGTGGGAGCTAAAGCATGACCTCCATGTATTTCGTGAAACGCGGATAAAAACATTGTTTTTATCTACGTCCCCACGAGGCACATCCCGTCATCCCCGCATGTTTTTAGCGGGGATCTCCTGCTTAGCATATCCTGTTAATTTTTAAAAATGGTAAGCAATACTCAACGACCCACGGTTATCCACCGGCGAGTTACTGGAACTGACAGTGCCATTATGATTGAATGAGTTATAATTAATATACTCGTATTCTAATTTTGCGCTGATTTTATTGTAAATAGGTATTTCAAAACCAATACCGGTATCAAAACCACTAGTCCAATTAGTCATATTAGAGCCTAGTGTATTTGACCAATCATTTACTTTGAAATCAGTTTGAATGAAACCGAGACGCGCATACACTAACGATCCTGAATTTAATTTATAGCCGGGCAGAACAGATACGCCATAACTTGTTCCAGCAGAAAATTTTCCTTTGTAAGGCATCATTCCGCCTAGTGCATTGACAGAGTCTTTCCCGCTAGCGCCTGTTGTACCAATGAATGCTTCGCCGCCTAAATAATAGTTATTATAAAATGTAGCGCCATATCCACCCATAAGCCTACCATTCCAACCGTTTGCATGCGTGTTAAACGTGCCATATGGGTTATCAAGTATGGATGGATTACGATGAATTTGAAAACCTTCGTAGCCTAAACCTGCTCCTAAATAAAATCCTCCTAAGCCATAATAATAAGGTGGACATGGACAATCATCCATAGCTTCATCATAACCGTCGTCGTAACCATCGTCATAACCATTATTATAAGAAGAATGTTTATGTAAGCTAAACGATTGAGCTGATGCATTTGTTGCAAATATTAAAAATGGAACAGAAAGACTTAATAATCCTAGTGTCAATAATCTGAATTTCCTTTTCATATGCCATTATTCCTTATAAATTTAAGTGTTAAAAATAACCATCATAAGTAAACTTTAGTGATTTAGTCAAGCAAAACAGAGTATGCTTTTTATATTATAACGCATTGATTATAGATGTTTTTTAATATTTTTGCGGATCTCAAGCAAAGTCCAAAAATGCGACTATACTTAAGCCATAGCTATATTTATAACGCAAACGAGGAATTTAATATGAGAGTTTTGATTGCCGAAGATACTGTACAGCACCAGCTGAATTATATGACGGCTTTTATTAAGCTCCACACACTACATCAAGATCTGGATTTTGATATTGTAGAGGATGGAAAATCGGCTGTCGAAAAATTTGAAGCAGCGGTGAAAGCAGGTAATCCTTATGATGTCATATTGATGGATGAAAATATGCCAGTGATGAGTGGAGATGAAGCGATTACTAAAATAAGAGAGTGCGAAGTTAAATCTGGAATTTCTAAAGAAAATCAAACAAAGATTTTTGGTACCAGTACTGCAGCAAATGCTTTTAAAGTTAATGCAAATCAATTAGTCAAAGAATTATCAAAAACTATTTCTGCACAAACACTTTTAAAAGAGCTTTTTAACGAAGATCATAAGGGTAAAATTGTAGCGCATAGTTACCAACATAGACCCGGTCAATTTCCTCAGGCAATGATAAAACAACTGGAACAATTACAGAAGATGCTACCCGGTACTTATGTGATTTTAACACCTTTACCTACACCACAAACAACACCAAAATCAACTCCATCACAAACACCTAGACAACTCTCGAGAACATTATTGCCAGTAAATGAAAAAACCTCTCCTCCTATATTATCTAATGTTAATGTTGCTTCTACTGTGTCTACTAGTACGCTAGTGACAAGCATGACTACTCTACCAACATTATCCAGTATTACTTTTCATCCCGACATGTTTGCTAACACAAGCCCCACATCATCACCAACAGCAGCGACTTCAACACAATCTTCTCCTTCAGCAGGAGCAGGTGATGCACCACAAATATCACCTAGCAATAAAAAAAATTCGCCAAAACAACAATTGTCTGCGTTATTTCCCGCAGCAAATTCATCGCCATCATCAGAGACAGCTACGTCAGATTCAACTTCAACACAGGCAACAGTTAATAAGACGCCTAGTTCACATTAAGCTTGTAAGCGTAGATTTTTAGATCTATAATATATCATTAGTATTAAATTTGAGGTGTGGTTTATATGTTTGAGTTTTTTAAAAATTTATGTGGTTCGACTGTAAATTCATTTGATAAAAAATCAGAAAAGCCTAATAAAATAATGCCATCATCTGAAACTAAAGTAGAAGATAGGAAACGTGGTAGAACTGTGCATGCTTTTATACAACCATCACCCAGAGCTGCTGCTAATAAACCAATTGTTGTAGAAGATTTCAAAAGTATTCCCAGTTTTCACGGTATTACAATTAAAGTCATCAATAATGTGAGTTGCTTAGTGTTGTCATTTCAGACGCAACAGGCTGCATCAACAGTTGCAAAATTAGCAGGTCTAAAAAATCCAGGTAGACTTGTAGAAAAAGATGATTTTATAGAAAAGGACAGAGTCAAGCCAAATCAGTATAACCAAATAGAATTGACGGCAGATAATTTTGGACGTATTTTTTCAGACGGTATGAAATTACAATGCCCAATTTTGATTGATTCAATAAAAGAATTATTAAACACGCCAACACAATCACAATATTGGGGTTTAGGCGATAATAAAGTAAATTCAAAAGTGAATGAAAAATTGTTGAAATTAGCAGAAGCTCTTTCCATTTATATACAATTAGGTAAAAAAGGAAAATTGACCACAACATTAAATAAAAATGATTTATCTACAGATGCATTAGTAGATACTTTTTTGCAAAAGGGTAAAGCTGCATTGCAAGTTGCGCAGCCTGTTCTTCTATCGCCTACGAAAAAATAAGAGTACATAATGACGTATTCGTGTCATCCCGAGGTGTGTTTTTCACACCGAGGGATCTCCTGCTTAAGTAGGAGATCCCTCGCTACGCTCGGGATGACATGAGGCCCTTTGAAAAAGGGGGATTAAAGGGGGGTTAAAAAAACTTATCCCTCCATCATCTCTCTCGCATGCGCCAGCGTTGTTGCTGTAATTTTCACACCACCTAACATCCGTGCTAGCTCTTGAATTTTTTCTTTCTCATTGAGGCGCTGAATTCGTGTATGCGTTGCATTTTTATCATGAAATTTTTCAACTAACAAATGATGATGTGCTTGTGCGGCCACTTGTGGTAAATGGGTAATACAAAGCACTTGATGATTACTACCTAATTTTTTTAATAGTTTCCCAACAATTTCTGCCGTGCTACCACTAATTCCTGTATCCACTTCGTCAAAAATTAAAGTAGGTGTGGTATGTTGTCCTGCTGTTGCGACATGAATCGCTAAACCAATACGCGATAGCTCACCGCCTGATGCGACTTTTGCTAAGGGTTGCAATAGTTGCCCTACATTGGTTTTAATTTGAAAAATAATTTTATCTAAACCATCGGTGGAGAAAGCGGAAGTCTGCGGTTCAAATTGGATATGAAATTCGGCTTTGGGTAAGGCTAAGTCGCGTATAGTCATGGTGATTTCTGTTTCAAGTTTTTTTGCGTATTTTTTGCGGCTTGCAGAAAGTTTTTGTGCCGCGTCCATATAGTTTTTTTCAATAAGTTGTAATTGTTTTTGTAATTCATGCAAGCGTTCATCACTGTTTTGTAAAGAAGAAAATTCATTAAATAAATTCGTTTGAAAATCATATAATTCTTGCGGCGACACTTTGTGTTTGCGTGCAAGATCAAACATTTTACTGATTCTATTTTCTAAAAACTGCAATCGTTCAGGATCTGAATTGATATGGTCAAGATAGCGACGTAATTCACTTTCCGCGTCACTCATATGGATAATCGCATTTTGCATGGAATCCATCCAACCAATGATTTTAGGATCTACATGTTGAACTTTTGCTAATACTTGTAGTGCTTGATGAATCGCTTTCAGCGCATTGAATTCTTCGTTTTCAGCTAAAGTGTCTAGCGCGATTGTTACATTCTGTAGTAATTCGTCCGCATGACTTAATTGTTTATGTTCTAAGTCTAGTGCTTGAAATTCATCAGGTTGTAATTGTAATTCCTCTAGTTCACGTAATTGAAAAGATAAAAATTCGCTACGTTGGCTAAACTCGGCAGCATTTTTTTGTAATGCGAGCATTTCGTTATTTAGGCAATGATATTTGTCTGCAAAATCGCGTACTTCGCTCAATAATTTAAAATGTCCAGCATAGTGATCCAGTAGCTCGCGTTGCTTATCGGGTTTTAATAAAGTTTGGTGTTCATGCTGTCCATGAATGCTAATTAACAATTCACCAAGTTCACGTAAGGGTTGCAAAGTCGTTGGCATCCCATTGATATAACTACGAGAACGGCCATCACGGCTAATGCTGCGGCGCAAAATACATTCGTGAGAACCTGCATTATCTAATTCATAGTTTTGTAGCCAAGCGCGTGCTTCAGGCAAATTCTGAATATCAAAAGTCACACTGATTTCTGCTTTTTCTTGTCCTTGGCGAACGATATCAGCAGTGGCTCTATCGCCTAAGGAGAGTTGTATAGCATCGATTAAAATAGATTTACCTGCGCCAGTTTCGCCGGTTAATGCCGTAGTGCCGTTTGTAAGTTCGAGATTGGTTTCGTCTATTGTAGCTAAATGACTAACGTAAATTTGAGTTAACATGAGTTTATTTCTCTTTTAGCTGTAACTTTTTACCCCAATGCAATTTGCTGCGTAATGTTTTGTAGTAATCATAATCCAGCGGATGAATTAAAGGGAGTTTTTTTGTTTTTTTAGCGATAGAAATATGACTGCCTACAGGGGCTTTGATTTGTGCTTGGCCGTCACAAGTCACACGCGGTGAAGTTTTATTTTTAGGTGAAATAATCACAGTAATACGCGAATTACCTTCTACGACAATAGGCCTACTGCTTAAGCTGTGCGGAAACATAGGAACTAAAACAATCGCATCTAATTGTGGGTGTAGAATAGGACCGCCGCCGGATAATGCATAGGCTGTGGAACCTGTTGGTGTTGCAATAATTAAGCCATCGGAATCTTGGCTGCAAACAAATTGGTTATCAATATAAATTTCAAATTCGATCATATGCGGAATCATGTCGGGAATAATAGCTACTTCATTCAAAGCGGAATCTGCGCCAATCATTGTGCCATTATGTTCAATCACTGCATCGAGTAGAAAGCGTTTTTCAATAAAATATTTTCCCTCTAAAATAGCATGTATTTTTTCCAATTCGGTAGGGTGAATATCCGTTAAAAAACCTAATTTCCCGCGATTAATGCCAAGTACAGGGACTTCTGAATTGATAGCTGCATGAGCAGTGTTGAGCAAACTGCCGTCACCACCGATGACAATTAATAAATCACAACGATTACCAATTTCATTGCGTGGTACATGGGGTAAAGTGGTATCATGGATGGACTCAGCGGTTTCGGATTCGAGTAAAATGGTTTGTTTCAGGCTTTTTAAGAAATAGACCAGGGTAGTCAAGGTTTCTTTGACTTCTGGATTTTTTACCCGACCAATAATACCTATTGTTTTAAAAGAAATCGCCATGATAATTAAAATTCCATGTTATATTGAGATAATGTATCACAGGTCATGAAAATATGTCAGAGAAAATCGTTAACGAACGCGCCCAACAAGTCTTGAAACTCTTGGTAGAACGTTATATTCAAGAGGGTAACCCCGTTGCCTCGCGTACGCTAGCAGAAGAATACGCGCTAGGTTTAAGTCCCGCCACTATACGCAATATTCTTGCAGAGTTAGAGGAGCAGGGCTATCTGGATTCCCCTCATACTTCAGCGGGTAGAGTGCCTACAGAATTAGGTTATCGATTTTTTGTTGATGGATTGTTGACTGTGAGTTCTTTTTCTACAGTTACACTAGAAGAATTGCAAAAAAAAATAAATCCCGATCATGAAATGTCACAAATATTGCAATCCGCATCCGTACTGTTATCGGGCATGACACAGTTTGTAGGCCTAGTGGCATTGCCTAAACGCAATAAAATTCAATTACGACAAGTAGAATTTTTGCCGCTGTCGGGTAATCGTGTCTTGGTGATCTTGGTGTTAAATAATCGAGAAGTGCAAAACCGCATTATTTATACTGAAAAAACTTACACACCTAGTGAATTACAACAGGCGGCGAATTATTTGAATACACATTACACGGGAAAAGATTTACTAAGCGCACGCAACGAATTAATTCATGCAATACGCAAAGATCGCGATAATATGGCAGATTTATTACGAGCGGCTGCGGATGTGGCTGACAAAGCTTTCGTGCATACAGAGCAGCAACAAAATGATTATATTATTGCAGGCCAAGATTGTTTTTTACAACACACCAAAGAAGTCGATTATAATACCTTGTGTTCTATGTTTAGCGCATTCACCCAAAAACAAGAAATTTTAAATTTATTAGATCAAGCGTTGCAAGCGGAGGGCATACAGATTTTCATAGGAAAAGAATCAGGCTATGAAGTTTTTGATCAATGTAGTATTGTGACGACCACTTACGCTGTTGATGGCCAACTGTTAGGAAGTTTAGGTGTGATAGGCCCAACACGAATGCCATACGACAAAGTTATTTCGGCGGTGGATGTGACGGCAAAATTATTGTCGGCAGCCTTGAATCAGGCGTAATTGCCCTCATAATAGAATTTCATAAATATCAGAATACTGCTCAAGCCGGTGAGCATGGATACTAATAGCGAAGTCGCGAGTGGACTACAGGATGTAGTCCGTAGCGCCATGGATGGCGCGATTCGAGCGCGTAGCTATTAGTATCCAGGATCACGCAAAGGCTTGAGCGACATTCTTTGAAAAAAAGGAATTTTTAAATCGGAGGTTTAAGTGACATCTGAAGAAAAGAAAAAAAGCAGCAGCTCAGCAGCCGCTGTTATGGAAAAAGTATTTGGTGACAAAGATAAAGTTCTAGACCAAGCCTTGCTAGAACATCCCAGTTATTTAAAATTACAAGAAGAGCTCACCTCAGCAGAAGAAAAAGCAGCAGAACTCAACGACCGGGTTTTGCGCACGCAAGCAGAAACAGCTAATGCACAGCGCCGTATGGAACGTGATATTGCTAATGCTCATAAGTATGCACTGGAAAAATTTCTTAATGAATTGCTCCCTATTCTTGATGGACTTGAGCGGGCAGTCGATACCCACCAAGACGAAGAGGGTGGTTCGGGTAGTTTGCTTGATGGCGTCCGCATGACATTAAAAATGTTTTATGCGGCATTCGAAAAATTTGGCATTGAACAAATCAATCCAGTAGGACAGCCATTTAATCCCGAGTTTCATCAAGCAATCAAGACTGAACCTGCATCAGGTAAACAGCCGGGTACCGTCTTGAATGTACTACAAAAAAGGCTATTTATTGAACAATCGCCTGGTGCGCCCAGCTATGGTCATCGTTGCCCAATAACTTGAAAAAGAGAAAATAACCCCCACATTTAATGTAAATCACTTTTACCGGAGAACTAGAATGGCAACTTCCAATATTATTGGTATCGATTTAGGTACAACCAACTCTTGCGTAGCCGTTATGGAAGGCAGCAAGGTGCGAGTCATTGAAAATGCAGAAGGCGATCGTACCACACCTTCTATTGTTGCTTACCTGGATAATGGCGAAATTCTAGTAGGCCAGCCAGCGAAGCGCCAAGCAGTCACAAACCCGAAAAACACCATTTATGCAGCTAAGCGTTTAATCGGCCGTCGTTACGACGAAGATGTTGTCAAAAAAGATAAAGAAATTGTTCCTTATAAAATTGTTGCTGCTGATAATGGCGATGCTTGGATAGAAGTCTTGGGCAAAAAAATCGCGCCTCAACAAGTTTCTGCACAAGTCCTTATGAAAATGAAAAAAACAGCTGAAGACTATTTAGGACATCCTGTCACTGAAGCAGTGATCACTGTTCCTGCTTATTTTAATGATTCACAACGTCAAGCCACAAAAGATGCAGGACGTATTGCAGGTCTTGAAGTGAAACGTATTATCAATGAGCCTACAGCCGCAGCACTTGCTTTTGGTATGGACAAAAAACCAGGCGACAAAAAAATCGCAGTTTACGATCTCGGCGGTGGTACTTTCGATATTTCTATCATTGAAATCGCAGGTGTGGATGGCGAACATCAATTTGAAGTGTTGTCCACCAATGGCGATACATTCTTAGGCGGTGAAGATTTTGACGTACGCATTATTAATTTTCTTGTAGATGATTTTAAAAAATCCAGCGGGGTTGATCTTAAAAACGATCCACTCGCACTACAACGCTTAAAAGAAGCAGCTGAAAAAGCGAAAATCGAGTTGTCCTCTGCGCAACAAACGGAAGTCAATCTGCCTTATATCACCGCAGATGCATCAGGTCCTAAACATTTAAATATTAAAATGACCCGTGCCAAATTAGAATCCTTAGTCGAAGATTTAGTAGAACGTACGATTGCACCTTGCAAAATTGCATTGAAAGATGCGGGTCTATCCGAATCGCAAGTGGATGATGTTATTTTAGTGGGTGGTCAAACCCGTATGCCAATGGTGCAAGAAGCCGTTAAAAAATTCTTTGGCAAAGAACCGCGTAAAGACGTTAACCCCGATGAAGCTGTTGCAGTAGGTGCTGCTATTCAAGGTGCGGTATTGTCTGGCGGTGTTAAAGACGTATTGTTGCTAGACGTTACACCTTTGTCCTTAGGACTTGAAACCATGGGCGGTGTGATGACTAAACTCATCGAAAAAAATACGACAATCCCTACCAAAGCCCAACAAGTTTTTTCAACAGCAGCGGATAATCAAACTGCGGTGACCATTCATGTCTTGCAAGGTGAGCGTGAAATGGCTTCTGCGAATAAATCATTGGGTCGCTTCGATTTAAGTGATATTCCACCGGCGCCACGCGGTATGCCGCAAATTGAGGTTGCTTTTGATATTGATGCCAATGGTATTCTCCATGTTTCCGCAAAAGACAAAGCCACGGGGAAGGCCCAATCCATTGTCATTAAAGCTTCTAGCGGTTTATCTGAAGACGAAATTAAAAACATGGTGAAAGATGCAGAATCTCATGCCGAAGAAGACCGTAAATTCCATGAGTTAGTCACCGCACGTAATCAAGGTGATAATATGATTCACGCTGTGACGAAGTCACTGAAAGAAGCGGGTGATAAAGTTTCTGCAGATGAACGCAAAAAAATTGAAGCGGCAGTAGAAGCATTAAAAGAAGCATTGAAGGGCACAGATAAAGACGCTATTGAAGCGAAAACTAACGACTTAACCACTGCTTCTGCTAAAATGGCTGAACATTTGTATGCACAACAAGGTGCACAACCGGGCCCGGGTCAAGAGCAACAAGCGAGTGCAGATGCACAGCAATCACAAAAAGCTGAAAATGTAGTAGACGCGGAATATGAAGAAGTGAAAGACGATAAGAAACAGTAGTTATGAAAAAACGCGATTACTATGAAATCCTAGGTATTTCTCGTAATGCGACGGATGAGGAAGTGAAAAAATCCTACCGTCGTCTTGCGATGAAATACCATCCCGATCGTAACCCCAATGATAAAGTGGCTGAAGAACACTTCAAAGAAGTGCAAGAAGCCTATGCTGTGATATCCGATAGCCAGAAACGTTCTGCCTATGACCAGTTTGGTCATGCTGCTGTAGAAGGCGGTGCAGGTGGATTTGGCGGTATGGGTGGCATGGGAGGGATGAATTTCTCTGATGTGTTTGGCGATATTTTCGGCGATATTTTTGGCGGTGGTCATGGTGGTGGTCCGCAACGGGGTGCCGATTTGCGTTACCACTTAGAAATTTCATTAGAACAAGCGGTGTTTGGTACTACCGCTGAATTAACAATTCCTACTTTAGTGGCTTGTGCAGAATGTCACGGTGCTGGTACGCGTAAAGGCTCATCGCCTGTGACTTGTCATGATTGTGCGGGACACGGTCAAGTGCGTATGCAGCAAGGATTTTTTACCGTACAACAAACCTGTCCAACTTGTCGAGGTCGAGGTAGGGTGATTAAAGATCCTTGTCCAGTTTGTCACGGTGCAGGACGACGCAAACAAAGTAAAAAATTATCAGTAAAAGTGCCTCCGGGTGTTGATACCGGTGATAGAATTCGTTTGGCAGGTGAGGGCGAAGCCGGAGAACCGGGTGGAAGTACAGGTGACCTTTATGTACAAGTGCAAGTTAAAGAACATGCGATTTTTGCACGCGATGGGATGAATTTGCATTGTGAAATGCCAATTACTTTTACCATGGCGGCACTCGGTGGTGAGATTGAAATTCCTACGTTAAAAGGCCGCATCAAACTCAAGATCCCAGCAGGCACACAACCAGGGAAATCGTTTCGTATCAAAGAGATGGGGGTGCCAGCGGTGCGCGGCGGCGGCACGGGTGATTTACTGTGCCAAGCAACGATAGAAGTCCCTGTTAATTTGAATCACAAACAAAAAGAATTGCTGCAAGAATTTGACCAAAATATTAAGACTAGTCATGCGAAACACAGCCCGCATACTAGCACTTGGTTTGACAAAATGAAAAATTTTTTCGAAGATATGAAGTAGACCTAGGGGTGTCATCCTGAACCGCGTTTTTTGCGGTGAAGGATCTCCTGCTTAAGTAGGAGATCCCTCGCTGCGCTCGAGATGACACGGCTTCACGCAAAGGCTTGAGCAGTACTTTGAGAGAGCACTATCAATAACACGAGTTAGGATAAAAGATCATGCAACGAAAAACTCCAATGACAATCGCCGGCGCAGAACTTATGCGTCAAGAGTTGCAACATCTAAAATCAGTAGAACGGCCACGCGTTATTCTTGCGATTGCCGAAGCCAGGGCACATGGGGATTTGAAAGAAAATGCAGAATATCATGCCGCCCGCGAACAACAAGGATTTATCGAAGGCCGCATTATGGAGATTGAAGGCAAGCTTTCTTTAATGCAAGTGATTGATGTCACGCAAATTGAAAATACCGGCAAAGTTATTTTTGGTACTACAGTCACAATTATTAATCTTAAGACAAAACAACAAGTGGTATACAAAATTGTAGGCGAAGATGAAGCAGACATTAAACAAAACAAGATTTCTGTGACTTCGCCTATTGCTCGTGCATTGATTGGAAAACACGAAGGTGATGTTGTCCAGGTGCAGACACCGGAAGGGACAATCGAATATGAGTTAGTTCAGGTAGAACATTTATAAAAAGCACTTTACTGAAATATTTTGCTGTCGTTTTCCCTCACCCCAGCCCTCTCCCGCTGTGAGGAATATCTTATTTTCACTGTAATGGCGGCGGGAGAGGGAGCTCGTGTTAACAGTTCCCTCTCTCGCCGCTAGGAATTTTGAAATAAAATGAACTTTACAGCGGGAGAGGGTTAGGGTGAGGGAGAATCGACGGCCATCAAGTTGGATAATCCAGAGGAATCCTTGTTGTGAAACCTAAAAAAAGCAGTAGCCGTCGCTGGTTGCAGGAACATTTTTCAGATGTTTATGTCAAAAAAGCCCAACAAGAAGGTTATCGTTCACGTTCAGCGTATAAATTAATAGAATTACAAGAGCGCGATAAATTATTCCGGCCCGGAATGACAGTGATTGATCTTGGCGCATCCCCTGGTGGATGGTCACAGTTACTTACAAAATGGGTTGGGAAAAAAGGCAAAGTATTGGCCGTCGATATTTTACCTATGGAACCATTACCCGATGTAGAATTTATTCAAGGTGATTTTACTGATGAAGCTACACTCGAAAAAATTCTTATCGCGGTGAATCATCAGAAAGTTGATTGGGTCATTTCCGATATGGCGCCGAATTTAAGCGGTATTCAAAGCGCAGACCAAGCGCGTTCAATATACTTAGCAGAATTGGCATTGGATTTAGCATCGAAAGTATTGTCGCCTAAGGGCAGGTTTTTGGTAAAACTATTCCAAGGTGAGGGGTTTGATGAGTTTTTGTTACAAGTCAGAAAAAGATTTCAAAAAGTGGTCATAAGAAAGCCAAAAGCCTCTAGGGGACGTTCTGCAGAGGTTTATCTATTAACGGTAGTTTCATAAGATGACTTAAGGTATGATGTAAGGGTAGAGGCTTTATTTTAAGGGGTCGTAGCAGTGAATGACACGTTTAAAACAATAATCCTATGGATGGTGGCAGCGATTATTCTGGTTTCTGTATTTAATGTATTTAGCCCTAAGCGTGAAACCGAAGAAAAAATCACTTATTCCTCTCTTTTAAGTGAAATCAAACAAGGCAACGTGAGCTCTGTCAGTATCATGGAGCAGAAAATCACAGGCACACTACAAAATAATAAGAATTTTTCGAGTTATTTACCTATGCCGCAAGATCCCATTTTGATGAAAGAATTAATCGATAAAAATGTCATCATCAAGGGCGAACCACCGGAGCAACCTACATTATTAGCACATCTTATTGGTCTTTTACCTTGGATTATTTTATTTGCGATTTGGATTTATGTATTGCGTCAGCAAGCCGGTGCTGGCAAAGGCGGTGCATTTTCTTTTGGGCGTAGTCGTGCGCGTTTACTGGGTGAAGACCAAGTTAAAGTGACATTTGCAGACGTTGCAGGTGTTGAGGAAGCGAAAGAAGAAGTTAAAGAATTAGTCGATTTTTTACGAGATCCAGGCAAGTTTCAAAAACTCGGCGGCAAAATTCCACAAGGAGTATTGTTGGTTGGACCGCCGGGGACAGGGAAAACTTTGTTAGCTAGAGCAGTTGCAGGCGAAGCAAAAGTGCCTTTTTTCACAATTTCAGGTTCTGATTTCGTAGAAATGTTTGTCGGTGTAGGTGCTTCACGTGTACGTGATATGTTTGAGCAAGCAAAGAAACAAGCACCGTGTATTATTTTTATCGATGAAATCGACGCAGTAGGTCGTCATCGTGGTGCGGGTCTGGGTGGCGGTCATGATGAACGTGAGCAAACCTTGAATCAATTATTAGTTGAGATGGATGGCTTCCAAGGTAATGAAGGTGTGATTGTCATTGCCGGTACTAACCGTCCTGATGTTTTAGATCCTGCATTATTACGTCCTGGTCGTTTTGATCGCCAAGTTGTAGTGGGTCTTCCGGATGTACGTGGACGTGAACAGATTTTACGGGTGCATATGCGTAAAGTGCCATTGGCAAATGATGTAGAGCCTACTGTTATTGCACGTGGTACGCCAGGATTTTCAGGAGCAGATCTTGCTAATATTGTGAATGAAGCAGCTTTGTTTGCAGCACGTGCTAACAAACGCGCAGTTGCTATGGATGATTTTGAAAAAGCCAAAGATAAAGTCATGATGGGTGCAGAGCGTCGCTCTATGGTGATGAGTGAATCCGAGAAAAAATTAACGGCTTATCACGAAGCGGGCCATGCGATTGTAGGCTTGCTTGTGCCTGAACATGATCCCGTGCATAAAGTTACAATTATTCCACGTGGACGTGCTTTGGGTGTCACTATGTTTTTACCTGAAGGTGATAGATACAGTTATTCCAAAGAACATTTAGACAGTAAAATCTCCAGTTTGTTTGGTGGACGTATTGCGGAAGAATTAATTTTTGGTGTAAATAAAGTGACAACAGGTGCTTCAAATGACATTCAAAAAGCCACAGAACTTGCGCGTAACATGGTAACCAAGTGGGGTCTTTCCGAGAAAATGGGACCTTTGACTTTTGGTGAAGATGATAGGGAAGTCTTTTTAGGTCATGCGGTTGCAAGACACAAAGAAGTTTCTGAGAATACGTCAGGCATGATTGATCAAGAAGTTTATGCTATTGTTTCTAAAAACTATAAACGTGCAGAAAAAATTCTAAAAGAAAATCTTGATAAACTACACAAAATGGCGGAAATGTTAATTAAATATGAAACCATTGGTGTTGAACAAATTCGAGAAATTATGGCAGGTAAAACAGTAAATCCACCTGCTGGTTGGCAAGATGTTAAAGATAAAACAAATGATAATTCCTCCGAAAATCGGATTGAGACAATTAATTCTGCAGCGAGCATAACAGGTTATCAAGCAAATCATGATAAAAACACGCAATCGTAATCATAATCACACAGCTTCACGAAAATATTTTGGTACCGACGGTATTCGCGGTCACGTCGGTACTTTTCCGATTAATCCTGAATTTATTTTAAAATTAGGTTGGGCAGTAGGGGTTGTGCTCGCACGACAAGGGCACGGCAAAGTATTAATTGGTAAAGACACGCGTATTTCAAACTATATGTTTGAAGCTGTACTGGAAGCAGGATTGTCTGCAGCCGGTGTTGATGTACATTTGTTGGGGCCTATGCCAACACCAGCTGTTGCCTATTTAACGCGTACCTTGCGTGCACAAGCGGGTATTGTCATTAGTGCTTCGCATAATCCTTATTATGATAATGGGATTAAGTTTTTTTCGGCGCAGGGTACAAAATTACCTGATGCTTTGGAGCTTGCTATTGAAGAGCAATTAGAACAAGAAATGACGACGGTCGATTCTAAAAAATTAGGTAAAGCATTACGTATTGTTGACGCACCTGGACGTTATATCGAATTTTGTAAAAGTACAGTTTCTTCTGATGTTGTGCTTAATGGTTATAAGATAGTGGTGGATTGTGCGAATGGTGCAAGTTATCACATTGCGCCCAATGTCTTTAGAGAATTAGGTGCACATGTGACTGAAATGGGTACTGAACCGAATGGTTTAAATATTAATTTAGATTGTGGTGCGACATCACCTGCAGCATTGCAAAAACAAGTGTTGGCGGAAAAAGCAGATGTAGGTGTAGCACTGGATGGTGATGGTGATCGATTAGTGATGGTAGATCATGCAGGCCATACATTAGATGGCGATGAAATTTTATTTATTATTGCTAATTATCGTAAAAAGATAGGTGTTTTAAAAGGCGGTGTTGTTGGTACTGTGATGTCTAACTTAGGTTTGGAACATGCGTTTAATGACCTGGGTATCGCATTTTCACGTGTGCCCGTAGGTGATAGACATATCATGTTAGAGTTAGGGAAACGTCAATGGTGTTTAGGCGGGGAACCTTCTGGGCATGTGATGTGTTTACCAAATTTAACAACGGGTGATGGGATTATTTCAGCTTTGCAAGTGTTGTCGGTGATGCGTCATACAGGCAAATCTTTACAAGAATTAAAATCGGGTTTGCATAAATACCCACAAATATTATTGAATGTAAAAGTCAAAGAAAATTGTGATCCTGCATCTAAACCTAAAATTTCTGCAATGATAGCGGAAGTAGAAAAGCAATTAGGCCATTCCGGTCGAGTCTTACTCCGTCGCTCTGGCACAGAACCCTTAGTTCGCATCATGGTAGAAGGCTCTGACAAAACTACTGTCACTCACTGCGCTAAAAAACTCGCTGAAGTCGTTGAATCCGAATTAGCAAAATAAATCGATTTTCCCTCACCCTAACCCTCTCCCGCCGCTGTAACAGTGAAAAATACTATATATTTCCAGCGGGAGAGGGTCGGGGTGAGGGCAAACGACAGCAAAATATAAGCAATAAAAAACCCTCGTTTTTTTTCGCAAAAACAAGGGTTTTATTTTGAATAACAACTTTGTGTTATTGAATAGCCATTTCTTTCAATTTTTTCAGAGCTTTGATTTTTACAACCTTACGTGCTGGTTTAGCCTTGAAAACCGTAGGTTCGCCAGTGAATGGGTTGATGCCTTTACGGGCAGGTGTCGCAGGCTTTTTAACCACAACAATTTTCATCAGACCAGGCATAACAAATTTGCCAGGGCCTTTTGATTTCACATGGTGTTCGATCAATGTGGTTAACGTTTCTAGAACAACAGAGACTTCTCGTTTAGATAGTTCTGTCATATCCATAATCGCCTTGATCATAGCGCCTTTGCTCAAAGGGTCTTTGATCGCTGGTGGTTTTTTAGGGGTGGATAAAGCTCTTTTCATTGCTTTACCATTTCCGGATTTCCTTTTCATTTTGGCAGAAGCTTTTTTTGAAGCCATTTTTGATTCCTCTTAAAGTCAATATTAACCGTAGATAACAATAGCATATTTATAGAGTTTTGCGAGGTTTTTTTTAAATTTTTTCAATTGAGATTTTTTGTCTTTAAGCGGGATCGCCGCACAAGTCAGTGAATAATTGTGAGTGTTGAGAATTTGGAGAAAGTAGGTATAGCTATTTTCCGCATGATTGGTCGGGAAAAAAGGCCAGTCCCTGGCCTGTTTTCCCTAAAGTCGACATCCTGTCGACTTTCCCAATCATGCTTCAAATACCTATACCTACTTTCTCCATTCTCAACACACACAATTATTCACTGACTTGTGCGGCGATTTCTAGGATGAGAGAGACAAACGTTGTAGAATTTTCTCCATTTGAAAAAGAGGGATCTTAAACCAATGCCCAAAAGAAATCTTGCTTGTTCTGTTGATTTCCTATAGAATTCGAGCTCATTTTTTTGTTAATGGAAGAGCTCTTGTCAGATGAAAACTTATAACGCAACCAAAGAAACTGCCAGCCACAACTGGTATCTGGTCGATGCCTCTGGTAAAACATTAGGCAGACTTGCCAGCCAAATCGCTAAACGCTTGCGCGGCAAGCATAAACCTGAGTTTACACCCAATGTAGATACAGGTGATTTTATTGTAGTCATTAATGCAAAACAAATTAAAGTGACCGGAAAAAAGTCAACTGATAAAATTTATTACACCCATTCAGGCTATCCAGGCGGTATTAAAGAAACCACTTTTGATAAATTATTAGCCAAGAAGCCAGAACACGTCATAGAACACGCTATCAAAGGCATGTTACCTAAGAACCCATTAGGGCGAGCTATGTACCGCAAATTAAAGGTATATGCAGGTGCAGAACACCCGCATGCAGCACAACAACCACAACCACTTGATCTTGGGACGGAATAATTACAATGGCAGCGAAACAACAAGTTTACTATGGTACAGGTCGTCGTAAAACATCAACGGCACGCGTTTTTTTAAAACCAGGCAAGGGAAATATTACTGTTAATGAGAGTACGCTAGATAAATATTTTGGGCGTAAGACAGCACGTATGATTGTTAAGCAACCATTGGAAGTGACCCAGTTACAAGATAGATTTGATATCATTGTGACCGTCAAAGGCGGTGGTATCAGCGGCCAAGCGGGCGCTATTCGTCACGGTATTGCGCGTGCTTTAGTGCAGTACGATGAAGGTGATGCTGAGACAGGTGGTCAAGGTGGTGGAGCTCTTGCTTTGCGTAAGATTTTGCGACAAGCAGGTTATTTGACCCGCGATGCTCGTCAAGTTGAACGTAAGAAAGTAGGCTTACACAAAGCGAGAAAAGGCACACAATACTCCAAACGTTAATTGTATCATCTGGAGTATAACCGTGTCATCCCTCGCTACGCTCGGGACTAAACCTAGGTTCGAATCCTAGTCCCCCAAAGCTCATGAGGTAATTTATGGCTGTTGTAACAAATAAAAGATCCGTGATGACTCTTTATTCCAGTGCGCTGGATATTATGAGCCATAGAGTGCGTATTGTGCTTGCCGAAAAAGGCGTTGCTGTTGATGTGATTAACGTCGATAACAATGACAAAATGGAAGATTTACTCGAACTCAATCCTTATGGTACCACACCTACCTTGGTAGATCGCGAATTGGTTTTGTATGATGCTAATATCATCATGGAATACTTGGATGAACGTTTTCCGCATCCACCCTTAATGCCTGTTTATCCTGTTGCACGTGCAAAATCGCGTTTGATGATGTACCGAATCGATCGTGAATGGAGTAGCTTGATTCGGCAGATTGAAACGGGTAAACCTGATGCTGCTAAAGAAGCTGCAAAAGAATTGCGTGGCAATTTAATTAGATTAGCTCCTGTTTTTGGCAGTATGCCTTTTTTTATGAATGAAGAATTTTCTCTAGTGGATTGCTGTATCGCGCCTATTTTGTGGCGTTTACCATTATGGGGAATTAGCTTACCTGCAGAGGCTAAAACTATTCTAAAATACACCGATAAAATTTTTGCGCGTGATGCATTTCAAGCAAGTCTAACCGACGCTGAACAAGAAGTTAGACGAGTTACCAAAGAACAGATTGCCTAGGGTAGGAATTATGTTATCCAATAAACCTTATTTGATCCGTGCGTTTTATGATTGGATTGCTGATAGCCGATGTACACCCTTACTTGTTATTGATACCTCTTTTCCTCATTGTAAAGTTCCGCAAGAATTTGTGGAAGATAATGAAATCATTTTAAATATTTCACCGCATGCGATTCGCGATTTCAGTATTGGCAAAGAGAGAGTAGAGTTCCGCGCTTCTTTTTCGGGTGTCATTCATTTGATTTCTGTGCCTGTGAAAGCGGTTAAATCAATTTACGCAGAAGAAAACGGGCAAGGTATGTTTTTCGAGGATGAGGAAACAGATGATGGAGGAGATATGGATAATATCACGGAAACTGTGTCTACTCTTGCTGAATCTACGACAAAAAAAGCTTCACATCTAAGACTCGTTGAATAGTGAAAGGTCGGTGTTCAAGCGACCTCACCTCTTCTTAATTATAGGGGAGGGCTGGTAAACATGATGCCATCTTCGCAATAGTACATTAGTGGTGCGGTATAAGTGTAATTTGTTAGCACTGTTGCTGTGGACCATTGACTATCGATGCACTTTATGTGGCAGGTTTTGCCTAGCATATCATTAGTAATGTTTAAATGCATCCCATGACCAAGAGGGCCAGGGCATACATAATTACGCGGTGCACTTGAGGTAATCGCTTGATTAGTTGATTTCATCCAAAGCGTACTTTGGGTCGCCGCATATGGCGAATTCCATGTGAGTCCTAAGGTCATGGCAGCCCCTATATTATAAATACCAGAGAAGTCTGTCCCCCAACTAAAAGTACGTCCGTTAATATCTGTTGGAAAACCAAAGGTAAGTGTAGGGGCATAAAAACTAGCGGTCTCCATAAAAACACCCGTAGGGGCATTGAAAGCTGCCATCTGGGCTTGTTTAGGGACATCTATTGTAAAATGTATAGGCAACACACCGCTCATAACATTATTTGATTTTCCGAAGATAGTACAAACAGACGGTGTGTAAATATCATTCTGACATGGCACGGTGGTCGTGCTAGCAAGCTGTAGGTAATAAGGATCCGTAGACCAATAGGTTTCCGAGCAATCAAAAACAAGATAACCTGCGACATAATTTGAGTCATAAGGGTAAAACACTTCACGTGAAGCCAGTGTTCCATCTTTCACTGGACTTTTGCCTGTCCAGGTGCCGTTCGTAATATCTTTAGCAGGTGCTTTAGGACAACTTACAGCGTTTTGCGGGCTAACGTTTTGTGCGATGTGTTTGACGACGACAGTCACTAGAGTCGCGGGTACGCCAGGTGGAGGTATGTTAGTTGGAAGTGGAAAAGTGATTGTTGTACTATCTGCTGCATAACAAAGAGAGGCGCTCAGTAAGGCGAAAAAAAATAATAGCCAGTGGCGGAGATTCATACACGGTTTGTCCTTTTTGAGATACTTATCCTTAAAGGTGAGCATAAACAATAATGTCCTATGTTAGCAAGTTTGTTTTTATCAGTAGGAACCTTGCTAAACAGGAGATCCCCGCTAAAAGCATGCGGGGATGACGGGTGAAGATCTCACGGGAGCGGTGAAAAATCTCCGCAATAATAACGAGTAGACTCTGGATCCCGCGGACAAGCCGCGGGACGACGCCTTGTGGAGAGAGAGTGAAAAACATTGTTTTTATCTTTGCCCCTGCAAGGCACAACTCGTCATCCCCGCATGCTTTTAGCGGGGATCTCCTGCTTAAATAGTGCTTTTTACTCGTGATAATCAAAAACCGGATAACCATTTTTCTTAACCATCTCATCCCGTTCCGCGCTACGTAAATCCTCGTAAACCATTTCTGAGACTAATTGCTCAAACGTGATTTTAGGTTTCCAGCCTAGTTTTTGATGGGCTTTAGTTGCATCACCTAACAAAGATTCTACTTCAGTAGGGCGGTAATAACGTTTATCGACGGCAACAATACATTTACCATTTTCATCATAACCTTTTTCATTTTCACCACTGCCTTCCCAGCGAATTTTAAGGCCTAGGTGAGGTGCTGAAGCATTAATAAAATCGCGTACACTGTATTGTACACCTGTTGCAATAACGAAATCTTCAGGCTTGTCTTGTTGTAGCATTAACCATTGCATTTCTACATAGTCTTTCGCATGTCCCCAATCACGTTTGGCATTCAGATTTCCCATATACAAGCAATCTTGTAAACCTAATTTAATGCGAGAAAGTCCACGCGTGATTTTACGGCTCACAAATGTTTCGCCGCGCAGAGGGGATTCATGATTGAATAAAATGCCATTGCAACCATAAATACCATAAGCTTCACGATAATTGACAGTGATCCAATAAGCATAGAGTTTAGCGACTGCATAAGGTGAACGTGGATAAAAAGGCGTAGTTTCTCTTTGTGGAACTTCTTGCACTAAACCATATAATTCAGAAGTAGAGGCTTGATAAAATTTCGTTTTCTTTTCTAATTTTAAAATACGAATGGCTTCGAGAATACGTAACGCACCTAAAGCATCTGCATTCGCCGTGTATTCCGGTTCCTCAAATGAAACAGCGACATGACTTTGTGCTGCCAGATTGTAGATTTCATCCGGTTGCGATTCTTGAATGATGCGCAGTAAACAGGTGGAATCCGTCATGTCCCCATAATGTAAAAATAATTGGCGATTTTTAACATGGGGGTCTTGATACAAGTGATCAATACGATCTGTATTAAATAATGAAGAACGGCGTTTAATACCATGAACAATATAGCCTTTCTGCAATAAAA
>LSTE01000081.1 GCA_001644445.1 Gammaproteobacteria bacterium SCGC AG-212-F23 | reverse complement strand
TCTTGCAGGTACTTGAATTAAATGGCGGCATAGACGTTTTGCTTCTTGAAGACGCATGCCTGTTTTAATACCGTATGCACGTGCCTCATAAGAAGAGGTAATAATACAAGTGCCTTGTTTGCCATTAGTCACAGCCAGCGCTCTTCCTTGCCATTCAGGATGATCCAGTTGTTCCACGGAGGCAAAAAAAGCATTCATATCAATTAAAATAATGGCGCGTGGCCAGGATTTTATATTTTTCTCTAAAATCATTTTTTATAGGTTCATACGTACTAATCCTGCATAAATTCCCTGAATTTGAACGCGTTCAGGCGCATAATGCTTAGGCTTAAGTTCCTTGTTAGCAGGAATTAACGTAATCTTCTCTCCCGTTTTGTAAGAAATTATTTTTAATGTGGCATCACTACTATCAATCAGAACAGCAACGATTGTCCCTTCTCTCGCTGTTGCTGCACGTTTACACACAACAATATCACCATCTAAAATCCCTTTATCTATCATGGAATAGCCTTTGACTTGTAAAGCGAACTGACCTATGCCATGCAAAAACTTATCAATATTTAAAAATTGTCTTTGCGCTATCGCTTCCGTAGGAAGCCCGGCAGAAATTTTCCCCAATAAAGGTAATTTGCTCCAACTGAGGGTAATATGCAGACGACGACCTTCTTTTCTCAGTGTAATTTTTCCTTCTTTTTCTAAAACGCGTAGACTGCGGGTAATCAGGCTTTTCGAGCGAGGGCTGATCTGCATAGCAGTTGTCATCTCAGTAAAGGAAGGCGAGCTGCTATGCTGGAACACGTAGTTATGAATGAATTCATAAAGGTTAGTGCGGAAGTCTTTTGTCATGATTGTTCACCTATTGTTCACTTATGCTTTATAGCATACGTGAATGAATGGTGAACGATCAATAGAAAGAAAATTAAATTTTCTAGGATATTGTAAATATTCTAGACATTATTGAATGGATGAAGGGGATGAAACTTTCACTTTTATCGCTGTACAACTGATCATATCGATAGATGAATCTTCATTTTGCATATTGGTTTTCCTTTCGGTATGACCTGCCACAGTTGCAAAAATAGTTTGTTTAGAAAGTAAAAATTCTTTTTTTATACCTTTTTCAAGATAAGACGATTTCCTTGAAAAACAATATTTTTCTTTAGCGGAAACATCAATCAATAAAACGTTATTAAATGTGCGAATATCTCTGCAAAATTCGCCTATATATTCCATGATGATTTCTAGGGTATTTATGTTGAGGTCAGTAATAATTTTTTGAAGAGCATTTTCAATATGACAGATAAAATGATGTTTTTTGTTTGTTTCATCGGTTTCAAAAAATCTATCAAAACTCATTCTGGTTGCAAACGGAATTCTAGGTGATGGCAATATGGCACTGTTTTGGTGGGCAATTGCTGGTATTAGCACATTTCTTTTTTCTAACATTTTTTCCAATAATTTTAAGAATGATCTTGGATTATTATAAGTCATTTGAAAATCATAATAACCTTGACAATTAACACAAGCATCTCTCGTCGAGTGAATATCTAAAACAATGGCAACCACTCTATGCTTTGTATAATCAGAATATTTTTTCTTCATTAAATTTATTAGATTTTGAACTATTTTTTCAATACCTGAATGATCAGTAAGATAGTCAAATAAAAGAATTTCGCTATGAGAAGGCATTATAAGAGCACCAGTCTCTGACCTCTCTATCCCTTCTCTACCTCTTATTAGATATTGTGAATCATTTATTGCTACAATAAAAAAATCATTTTTAGATTCTACTTGTACTTTATCAGCTGGCTCAGATGAAACAATAAAACCGAAAGTGGCATTGATATAATTAGCTGAGCCAGTATCAAAGAAAAAATCGTTTAATTCACTTTCGTTTAAGCTTTCAATTGAATCTTTTCTACACCATACAAATGGTTGCCCAATTGCCAAACGTTGATGCAATGTTAAAGTTTGTTCATCTTTCTCGTCAAAAGCAGCCCATCGATCAGGTATAATAAAATCACCATATCGTAACGTTAAATCCCTTGAACGATAAGTGCCAGATATAAATTGCGTGTTTCCATTTGATTGCATGATAAATTTTAATAATTTTTATTTAATTGGTATTCTTAATATCATGCGTTCATCATCTTCATATTCTATTTCCTCTTGTTTGTCTTCAGAAAGAAACTCGGCAGGATCATCCGGATTCGCATATTCTTTCACTATATTAGTGAGGTCTGGGGGTAAAGATGTTTTTTCATCGATTGAACTGTATAATTCTTTTAATATGTTATATCTAATATCATTTTTTCGGTTATAAATACTCTCTTTTTTTGCTTTAACAGCTCGAGTTGCTTGTTCGATATCTTCGTCAGCAGAATCTATTTCTTCTCGATAATCTCCTTTATCAGAATCATTCTCAAATGTAGGAAGCTCCTCTTTTCTATCTATTGCCATTTGTAATTCTTCTTTTACCTGAGTATAGTCAGTTTTATCTCTTCTTAAGGCTAGAAAGAGTCTATCGACAGTTGTTAAAGTGGAACTAGTAGCTGATGGTGAAAGTTTTCTCTTTCTTAACATGTTTTTTTCCTTATTGAAAATAACCGGTATATAATTTGATTTTTGAAATCCTTTGCTCGCGACGCTTCTATTTTTTCACCTAATTTTTCTTAAATCGACTAATACGTTATACTATTTAAGCCGCAATTTGATGAATTTTAATTTTCCTAATTTTAATACGAAGTTGCTTTCTTTTTTTCTCTGCGTCCCAAAGATCGTACATACTTTGCATATTAATCCACATTTCGCTACTAGTATTTAAAGCTAATGATAATCTTACAGCCATTTCTGGACTAATGCCTGATTTTTTATTAAAAAGTTTTGACAATGTAACCCGTCCAACACCTAAGGCTTTTGCAGCGTCAGTGACAGACAGTCCAGCACCTTCAATTAACATCCGTTTTACAACTATTCCCGGGTGTGGCGGATTGTGCATCAACATAATTTTTGTCCTCTTTTATTAATGGTAATCAAGATAATCAACTAAAATTGCATCATTTCCTTCAAATTGAAAAATGAGGCGCCAATTACCACTTACACTAACTGAATAATATCCATCTAGTTTACCGTGTAAAGAATGGAAACTATTTCCTGGCGTATTCATATCCTCTGGCTTGATAGCACTTGTTAACTGCAATAGCAGCATTCCGAGTATTTCTGCATGCTTAGGTTGTATCCCAGCCTTGCTTCCAGTCTCGTAAAATTTTTTAAGTCCTTTATGACGCCATCCTTTGATCATATGCACATTGTATACTGTATATATACAGACGTCAAATATAATGTAAGTCTTGCCTCTACAGAGCGCCTTGTGCAAGAAAGACACAGCATTGAATGGACAATCTCCTACAAAAAAATACGTTATTGCTGATTCTTTAATAAAAAATAGTATGCTATTTTTGATCCAGGTCATGGATTGACTAGGTTACTGCATGGATTCTGAAACCACTCCTCGTTTTGTGTGTGTAAGGATACAACGATTAACAAGGAAGTTTTACTGAAAATTCAGTAAGGGTAGCTAAAAACTACCCTTTTTTATACAAGGGAACGTCTACCTTACAATCAAATAATTCGGTTAACTTTTCAGGATAAAGGACAAAATCATTTTTCTCAATTCGAGACATGCTTTTAATAAATTTCTCGATCTTCATTGCTACTTTATTTTCGAATACTTGCCAAGACTGAGCAATTTTAACCGGCTTAAAGCTGCGGGTATATTTGCATTTGGCACTCCCCTGCATGTGTTCTTGGTATCTACGCAAAAGATCAGAAGTATACCCGGTATAATAAGTATTATTTTCACAATGTAAGATATATACCCAATATATTTTTTCATTCATAAATTTAAGAGCTGATTATCTGTAATGATTTTTTAACTACCTCTCTTTTTAATTCTTTATAGCGCGGAGATGCAGAAAACTGTTCCGCATAAAAAAATGTCTGACGAATTTCATCGTCTATTTCTTTTAAAAATAAGTCAGGATAATCGTTTTTCATTTTGATCAATTTCTGTAAATCCCCTGATTTAATCGCATCACATTTTTCGCAAAAAATTGCGTATAAATTATTCCAAGGCATATCATATAATATAGTCATAGTAACTTTTCCGAGTGATAATTGCAGGTATTGGAGATGGTAAAAATCGCGCAAAAAACAACTGAACTAAGCTAATTTAGCATCTTATTTCAAAGATTAGTAGATGTTTTTTTAATGGATTATGGCTTAATAGGTATTCAAATATTACTTAACAATTTCTGTAATTAATTTTATCTTATAAAGAATCTGCTCTCTCTCAACAGAACCCCAATAACGAGAATCCCAAGAATTGGGTGAGTTCGTTCCAATAAGCCAATAACCTTTTACATGTAAATAATTTCCACGAGGGTAGCTATTTAGGCCTCTCCCAACACTATCTTTTGTAACGGTCGGAAAGGATAAAATGGTATTATTTACTTGAATGTATTTATCAGTGAGCCTTACATTGTCCCCTGGTATCGCAATGATTTTCTTTACTATGGGATCTGCTCCGCTACATTTAGATCCTTTTTCAATATAAAGCTGTTTCAATCCTATGGTTTTATATGGATCCTTTAAACAAGCGGCAACAATATCCCCTCTTTTAATCTCACCGTAAGTTCTAATATAAATTCCCTCTCGCATACTCGGTGTAATATTGATAATCACACCCCATATTTTTGCAAGGAAAATACAGCCCAGCATAATAATGAGAATCAAAAAAGGATATTTTTTGCGGATAACAATGTTCATTGCTATTTCATTGCCAAAATAGCGGTCGCTACCCCAACCACGCCGAGCAATGTGAGTTTTTTGAGCAGGTCAATACTGATAAAAGATAATTGAGGATCTATATGCAGAGCTGCATAACCACCACATACAATAATAAAAGCTACGGTAGGAATAAATAAAGATTTGGTTGCCGAGCGGATAGTTTGGATAGCTATCAATCCATATATTGCATAAGTCAAATAAGAATAATATTTTCCTAGCTGAGGGAATAGAACAGGAAAATGAAGTAAACATAAAACTCCTAATCCTAACCCCACTGCAATTACATTTATTATTACAGGTTCAATAGCAAACATCGTTTTAATCATTCTACCAAGTTTTTGAACCAGCGTATTTTGTATTAGCAAATCATCAGTTATCACATTTTCCATATTTTTAGTTCCCCTCTGACATAGTAAGACCAATATCCCCTTTAAGTCGCCAACGCGACTTAACAGACTCTGCTTCTTCACTTTGCAAGTATTCTGCTGCCTCTAATAAAAGACCATAAAGGACAGCAGTGGATTCATTCTCAAGCCCCGCTTTTTTGACTAAGCCACCCATTTGGATCTTACGGCGGGTGTCCTGTTTTCGTTCTAATGTACGCATACGTGCCTCTGCCCTTATTAAGCGGAGAATTGCCGAACGAACTTGTTTAAGCCGCTTCGGTATGTTGCTTTTTGGATTTGAGAAATTGCTCACCTTCGGTTTCCCACTTTTTAATACGGGAGTGATCTTCTTTTAATGCATGGACAGCTTCGAGAAATAAACCAGTAATAAGTTCATCGGAAGCAGTAAGTAACCCTAGACGTTCTGCGGAACCCGCAATTTCTTTTTTGCGTCTTTCAATCAACTTGAATTCTTCTTGGATAAGTTTTTGCTTTTTGGCAGCAATCGCGGCGAGCTTACTTGAATACTCTGACATGAATAAATCTCCTTATTGTTATTAACCTAATGATACCAATGCGCGAAGCGCCACGCAAGTCATTTCTCGAAATGCGCACTTATACATTACTGGCGCAATGTTTGTGCCTCTGGTACCATCATGGCCATGGCTATTTACCACCTGCATATAAAAGTTATCTCTCGGTCTACTGGCAAGAACGCAGTGTCTTCTGCTGCCTATCGTCATGCCGCCAGGATGTTTGATGAACAAGAAAATAAGTCCTGGGACTACCAAAAGAAAGCGGACGTCATTCACAAAGAAATTCTTGTGCCAGAAAATGCACCCTACTGGGCTAAACAGTTGGCCAATCGTAATGAGGTTGACAAATCTTCTGAAAAACTCTGGAACCTCGTCGAGCAACATGAAAAACGCAATGACGCTCAATTAGCGAGAGAAGTAGAATTCGCCCTACCAATTGAGCTTAACCAAGAACAAGGCATCGCGCTTGCTAGAGAATTTATTCAAGATCAGTTTGTGCTGAGAGGCATGATCGCTGACTGGAGTGTACATTGGGATGAAGGAAATCCACATGTGCATGTAATGCTAAGCCTACGATCGCTTGATGAGCATGGCTTTGGATTAAAAGTCCGTGAATGGAACCACAAAGGGTTACTACAGGAGTGGCGAGAAAAATGGGCAGAGTACACTAATTTTCACTTACGATTACATCAACATGAAGTTCGCATAGACCATCGTTCTTATCAAGAACAAGGCATAGGCCTTATCCCCTCTACCCATCAAGGCAAAGCCGCCACAGATATGGATCGCCGCGGAATGAGGACAGACATCCTCAAGGAAGCGAATGACATCCGTCGAGAAAATCTGGCACGGATTTCTAAAAGCCCCCAAGTTTTATTTAAAAAAATGACAACCCAGCGTGAAACCTTTACCTCCCATCATTTAGGCCATGAACTCGGTCGATATATTAATGATCAGGGAAATTTCTCGCATAAGCATTCAGACCGTCTATCAAAAGCTGCATTACAGGATGCTGAAAATCTTGTTAATGAGATTCATTCACTTGGGAAATTGACCCCTGAAACAATCTCTCATATTTTTAAAACTATTGAACATCATGAGTCTGTTTTTACAGAACGGCATTTAATAAAAGCCATTGCACCTTATACAAACAATGCAGAATCTTTCACAAAAGCGTTATTTCAAGTAAAAGCTTCTCCTGAATTGCTTTATGTCGGTCTAGGTAACGATGGTAGAGAACGCTTTACCACGCGCCGCATGTTTAATCTGGAAAATAATATTCAGAAAACAGCGGATACGATTAGAAAGAGTCTCCATGTTAAAATTTCCGATCACCGTATGCAACAAGCTTTAAAACATTATCAAAATCAAACAGGAAAAGTACTTACGGACGAGCAAATCACTGCAGTAAAGCATGTACTTAAGCCCTCCTCTATTAGTTGTATTGTTGGTCGCGCAGGCACTGGTAAAAGCTTTTCATTAGGTGCTGCGAGAGCTGTATGGGAGTCAGAAGGACTGAGAGTTCAAGGCATTGCATTATCAGGTATTGCAGCAGATGGGTTGAGTAAAGATGCTGCTATTTTAAGCCGCACAATTCAATCCTTCCAATATGCCATTGAAAAAGGTCAAATTGTCTTAAATCATCATGATGTCATTGTCATGGATGAAGCAGGCATGACGGACAGTGTTTCAATGATGGCTGTACTTAAAACAATACGAAACGCCAGAGCAAAGCTTGTCCTAGTAGGAGATCATGCCCAGATCCAACCTGTTGGTCCTGGGGCAACTTTTCGCGCACTCTTGGAACGATTAGGATTTGCTGAAATTCAGACTGTTTATCGCCAAAAAGAGCAATGGCAGCGTGAAGCAACGGTTTCATTTTCTGCCGGTCGTGTTTCTAAAGGACTTTCTAACTATAATGCTCAAAATTGCATACATTTCGATGAAAATGAAAATCATGCTATGTTGCGCCTCACTAGTGATTGGTTCAAAATGCGCGCGCAACATCCCAAAAACCTTGATCAGTATTTAATTGTCGCCCACCGTAATACAGATGTTTTGACTCTCAATCATTTGTTAAGAACAGGACGCATTCAGCGCAATGAAATTGCTGAAGGCTATACTGTTAATAGTAAGCTAGGTGAAATAAAAATTTCTCAAGGCGATCGACTATTATTTTTAAAAAATGATAGGCAATTAGGCGTCAATAATGGACGTTTTGCAACAATCACT
>LSTE01000080.1 GCA_001644445.1 Gammaproteobacteria bacterium SCGC AG-212-F23 | reverse complement strand
GTGATTTTAGCATCTGGTAATGAGATGACAGTCGATTTATCGGGCGATCAATTATTTTATTTTGGTGATAATCGAAAAAATACGCCGCAAGGTATCACGCACTCGGGAACTATCGTTGCCAACGGTGGAAGAATTTTGTTAACCGTGCAAAACGCACAAACTGTTTTAGATAATGCAATTAATGTCACCGGTGTGTTGCAAGCGCAATCAGTTATGCAAAAAAGTGGTGAAATTATTTTGTCAGCAGATCCTACTGCAACAGTAACAGTGTCGGGAAAATTAGATGTTTCAGGTGACAAAGGTGGTGTAATCAAAGTATTGGGCGGCGGTATTAATTTGCTGGGCGCACGATTGGATGCAAATGGTGATCATGGTGGCGGTGAAATTCTGATTGGTGGTAATGCGCATGGCGAAGGTTTTGAACCGCATGCGAAAAATATTACGATAGATGATAAAACACTATTGTCAGCAGATGCATTGACCCTAGGTCAAGGCGGAAAGATTGTTGCTTGGTCAGATGGTTATACGCAAGCCTACGGCAATTTCAGTGCGCGTGGTGGTTTACAAGGGGGTGATGGTGGTTTTGTTGAAACATCGGGAAATTCTTTAACTATACAAGGTGTGCAAGTGAATACTGCTGCACCACAGGGAAAATCCGGATTATGGTTGCTTGATCCTGCTGCTGTGACTATTAAGAATAATGGTGGTACTAATGTTGCAATGACCCTCTCCAATGGGGTGTACTCGCCTAATAATGGTTTTGAAACGACAACATTAGATGTTAGTAATTTAGTGTCAGCATTAAATTCAAGTAATATAACAGTCATTACTCAAAACACAGGTTCTGTGGGTGCGGGTAGTATCACTGTTGCTAATGCAGTGTTATGGACTTCAGGAAATATGTTGACCTTAAATTCAACAGGAACTATTGCAATAAACGCCGATGTTTCTTCTTCCGGTGGAGGTAGTTTAGTGTTAACAGCGCCCTCTGGTGTTTCTATCGCAAATACTTTAGGTGCGAATGGCACATTAGGAAGTTTAACAGTGACGGGTGCAACAACGATCACGGGTAGTAGCATTCAAACCAGTGGTAATCAAACCTATAATAGTGCTGTGACAGTAGGTGCTACAACGACGTTGACAGGTGGCGGCAGTAGTACTATCAGTTTTGCAAACGGAATTTCTGGTGCAAATACTTTAAACTTGTCGGGAGCGAATCAATATAATTTATCGGGTACGATCGCAAACACCAATGTGAATGTTTCTGGTGGTGGTTCTAATAATACATTAACAGTTAATTCAGGAAGTGCAACGCAGAATTGGACGATTAATGGTTCTAATAGCGGTTCATTATCGGTCGGTGGTAGTTTTAATTTTTCAGGTATTCAAAATTTATCGAGCACTGCGAGTACTAGTAATTTTACGTTTAGCGGAGGATCGCTTTCAAGTATTACTGCATCAGGTACGAAAAATTTAAGTTTTACTACCCCTGTCACTGTGCAAATGAGTTCCGCGACTACGGGTAGTGTAGTGGGAGTTTTGCCTTCGTTTAGCGGTGTGACTAATGTGAATGGTTCGGGAATGACGTTACAGTTTTTAGGTAACCTATTGTACCAACTTCTTTTTACGGGTGGTGGTGCGGCAACGTTGAATAACGGCATTGCTTTTACAGGTATTGCTGCATTAATTGGTAACGGGTCTACTGTAGGCACATTTGCTTCCGGTTTGTCGCCGACGTTTACTACTAATAGTTTTACTTTAAATGGTGTACAAACAACATTTACTAATGTGTTTTTCCCTGGATTTGGCGGTGGCGCAGGTGGTTTTGTACTACTTTCCGATGGAACATTGGTGAATGTACCTTCTGTATTATCGCAAATGACAACACCGCCTACTTCTACCACAGCATCAAATACCCCGTCAGCAACTACGAGTTCGAATCTACTTCTGTCGGGACAGGTTCAGCAAAATGTGAATCAGATGACGCAGCAAGTGCAAACAGATCTGAACCAAAACTTTCAACAAACTACCTTGACAGGGTGTGCTTAACATAAAGCATAATGTAACTCATTTATTTTATTAAGAATAATCTTTTTCTTCGCTCACTTTAAACAAAATCCCCAAAAGTTGGCTACAATGAAAGTATAAGAAAAAACAATGCTATCACATCGCTTCGGGGGTGTTTATGGTTGGAATGACTGCTGGAACACGTCATTTCACGTGGCGCAATAAGGTCATGTTTTTTGCGTTGTTTCTTCTTGCTTCTTCGGCATTTGCGAATCCTGTCTTGACCGGAGTTACTGCGGGTGATGCACAAGTAACACAATCGGGAAATACCACGACTATTCAACAAAACAGTCAACGCGCTATTTTAGAATGGAATAGTTTCAATATCGGTGCAAACGAGCATACACATTTTCAACAACCCAATGGTGGTGCAGCGCTGAATCGTATTGATCCGCATCAAGGTGTGTCACAAATTTTCGGGCAACTGAGTGCTACAGGTCAGATTATTTTAGTGAATCAAGCAGGTATTTATTTTGGTCCAACAGCGCGTGTGGATGTGGGTAGTATTATTGCATCGACGTCAGATATTTCTAATGCAAATTTTTTAGCGGGCAAATATGTATTTGATCAACCTTCGCAATATCGCGGTTCCATTATTAATGAAGGAACAATCCGTGCTGCCAATTATGGATTGGTTGCATTAATTGGTACAGGTGTTGATAACCGTGGATTGATTGAAGCAAAAATGGGTAATGTGGTTTTAGCATCAGGAAGTAAATTTACCATTGATATGGCAGGTGATGGTTTAGTTAACTTCACGGTAGACGAAGAAGCAACACAATCAGGATTAGATCAAAATGGCCAACCATTAAAACATGGCGTGAATAATTTGGGTAGAATTATTGCCAATGGTGGACATGTTATTATTGCAGCAAAAGTAGCGCAAGGTGTATTAGATAATGTGATTAATATGCAAGGTGTTGTTGAGGCGCATTCTGTTTCGCAAAGACAAGGAACCATTATTCTAGATGCACATGAAGGCAATATTCAAGTAGCAGGAAAACTGGATGTGGGCAGTCATCATGCGGGTGTGCAAGGTGGAATGATTAAAGTCTTAGGAAAAAATATTCTCATTAAATCGTCGGCATTTTTAAATGCCAGTGGTGATGCAGGTGGCGGGACTATTTTAATTGGTGGTAATTATCAAGGTCTAGGTCCCGAAATAAATGCGTTGACGACTACAGTAGAAAAAGGTGCCGTCATTAAAGCAGATGCTTTGACCTATGGTAACGGCGGTAAAGTGATTATATGGTCAAATGATTTTACACAAGCTTATGGTAATATCAGTGCGCATGGTGGTTTACAAGGTGGTGATGGTGGTTTGATTGAAACTTCCGGACATTTTTTAAGTGTGCAAGATATTAAAGTCGATACATCAGCCCCTTATGGAAAAACAGGTCTATGGTTACTTGATCCTGCTGATGTCACTATTAAAAATAATGGTGGTGTTGATTCTCAGATGACTCTTTCGAATGGCGTGTATGCGCCTAACAATAATTTTGAAACAACAACGATTGATGTTAGTAACTTAGTAGCAGCGTTAAATTCGAGTAACATTCAAGTGATTACAACCAATACGGGTGGCAATCCTAATAATGGGGCTATTACAGTGGCTAATGCGGTCTTGTGGGGTTCGAGTAATACCTTAACTTTAACTGCTGTGACTAATATTAATATTAATGCAGATATCTCTTCTTCTGGCGGTGGCGGTTTGGTTTTATCAGCACCGCGTACGGTTTCGATTGCGAGTACGTTAGGTGCAAATGGTGCATTAGGTAGTTTAACGGTAACAGGTGCGACAACTATTACCGGCAGCAGTATTAGAACAAGTGGTAATCAGACGTATAACAGTGCGGTTACGGTGGGTGCGGCAACTACCTTAACAGCAGGAAGTAATGCAACCATTAGTTTTGCAAACGGTATTTCAGGTTCTAGTGCATTGAGTTTAACGGGCGCTAATCAATATAGTTTTGCGGGTAATATTGCATCCGCTGCCAATATCAGTGTTACCGGTGGCGGATCTAGTAATACATTAACAATAAATTCGGGTAATTCTTCGCAAAATTGGGCGATTAATGGTGCCAATAGTGGATTATTATCGGGTGTTGGCAGTAGTTTTACTTTTTCAAATATACAAAACTTATCAAGTACTGCAAGTATTAGTAATTTTACTTTTAACAGTGGAGGTTCCTTAAGTAGTATTTCTGCAACAGGAACTAAAGTATTGAATTTTACTATGCCTGTTGTTGTGCAAATGACATCGAGTACAGCGGGTAGTGTTGTGGGTGTATTGCCTTCTTTTAGTAATGTAGCTAGTTTGAATGGAACTGGTATGACGCTGCAATTATTGGGTAGTAGTATTTATGATATTCTTTTTACCGGTGGTGGCGCAGGTATTATTAATAGTGTGACTTCATTTACTGGGCTTTCTACATTAATTGGTAATGGTTCTACGATAGGGCGATTTGCTGCTGGATTAGTAGTCAATTCGTTTACGTCTAACAGTTTTGTTTTGAATGGTGTGCAGATTTCATATACTAATGTTGTTTTTCCAGGATTTAGTGGGTCTATTAGCGGATTTGTATTGTTAGCAGATGGCACGGTGGTGAATGTTCCTTCTGTATTATCGCAAATGACCACAGCGCCTACTTCTACTACAGCTTCTAATACACCTTCTTCTTTAACTGATGTTGCTATTACTCAAGCAACGTTAGTGCAACAAACTATTAGTCAGATGGCGCAACAAGTGCAAACAGAAATGACGCAAAATTTCCAACAAAGTACTTTGGCTGCATGTTCTTAAAAGGTGTTGTTGCATAAACATTTAAACCCTATTCAAGCCTTTGTGTGATCCTGGATACTAATAGCTGCGCGCTCGAATCGCGCCATCCATGGCGCTACGGATTACATCCTGTAATCCACTCGCGACTCCGCTATTAGTATCCAGTCTCACCGGCTTGAATAGGGTTTAAATGTTTATGCAACAACGTTTTTTAAAAAGGGGGCTTATCCTAGGCGGTATCCTTACGTAAGTAAGTCCCTTCTCCCCTTGTGGGAGAAGGTGCCCGTAGGGCGGATGAGGGGTATGCTTTTAGCCAAGTAAAAACTATTCACTATAAATAAACTTCTGTGCCTCTTCATACTCTTCCGGCGTATTGATTTCCAATGTTCGATCTTCCGTCAAACAAACACGAATTTTAAATCCATGTTCAAGCACACGTAATTGTTCTAACGATTCAATTTTTTCTAAAGGTGTTTGCGGTAAGGTAGTGTAATGCAACAAAAAATCCCGCCTAAACGCATAAAGTCCCATATGATGATAAACAGGTGCAACACCAGGTTGACGAAAATAAGGAATAGGCGCACGTGAAAAATAAATCGCATTGCCATTCAAATCCGTAATCACTTTCACAGCGCCTGCTTCATGATATTTAGTATCCATATGCAGTGGATAAGCAAGTGTTGTCATTTCCGGCATTTCACCTGCTAGATAAGGTGCAACTAATTGCTCTAACATGCGCGGTTTAATAAATGGTTCATCACCTTGTAAATTAATGACGACATCAAAATCTGGATATTGTTTAGCAACAACCGCAACTCGATCAGAACCAGTTGCTAATGCAGGATCTGTCATCACAATTTTCCCACCGCGTGCGGTAATCACTTCCGCAATTTCCTCGCTATCAGTCGCAACAATCACATCCGTTAATGCTTTGCAGCGTTTTGCGTTTTCATAAACCCAAGCAATCATAGGTTTCCCTTGAATAGGCAAAAGCGGCTTACGCGCAATACGCGTAGAGTGAATTCGACTAGGGATGACACAGAGGATTTTCATGCAGGCTCCTGAAAATTACCATTTTTTCACAAAAAATTTACACGAAAGTATAGCATATAAAAATAAAAATTACGATGCGGTGTAAATATTAGCATAACCTCAGTAGAATTGTAGCCGTTTAGGCTACATTTGAAGCCTAAATGGCTACAGTTGTCATGCAAGGTATTTTGGCTTATTATCCTGTTCATAGTGCCTCTAGCAGTACGCTTTCCCATACCAACATAGCGGGAATCCGATCCTAAGGGCTTTTGTTTCCCTTCTCTAGTTCTAATTGCCATCTCGGTTAGCTTCTCAAATATCCAGAATTTTAGATAATTATTCTATTTTTTGGCTAATTTAGTTGACAATTATACAAAATATTATATAATTGAATATGAAACCCATTACATGGTTAGGTGATACTTATAAGATTGTAAAAGAATATCCTACGAATGTACGTAAGGAAATTGGTTATAGTCTGGATAAACTTCAAAGAGGATTAGAATTATTTGATTGGAAACCAATGACTACGGTTGGACAAGGTGTTAGAGAGATTCGTGTCCATCAAGAGAATGAATATCGTATCTTTTACGTGGCAAAGTTTGAGGAATCTATATATGTATTACATGTTTTTACAAAGAAAACACAACATACATCCCAAAAAGATATTGATTTAGGAAAAGATAGATATAAAGAGGTCTTAAAAATCAGAGGGCACTAAAATGAAACCACATGTGACGAGAGAAAATGTTTTTGATGATTTAGGATTTGATGAAAAAGAAGCTGCTAACTTAAAAATTCGTGCAGCGTTAATGCGCGCTATTGAAAAAGAATTAGATAAGAAAAATTTAACTCAAGAACAAACCGCCAAATTATTGGAAATCTCTCAACCAAGAATTAGCGATCTTAGGCGCGGAAAAATGCATCTTTTTACGATTGATATGTTGGTAAACATATTAGCTAGATTAGGCAAACCTGTTTTTGTAATTATTGATGATAGAATTGCTGCTTGAGTAACGCTTTTGACAACCGACTTAAGAATATCAAATGCGTTAATTACACTTTCTCAGCTTTAAAGCCTCGAACAAACGAGATCGAGATTCTAGCAATTCCTTTGCTATAGATGGATATTCGTTATCGACAATTTTTTGTGCTTGATCATAATTACCACTTTCACACAACGAGCGAATTTTTTTACGTGTGTTGCTATCTTTTTCGTATATTTTGTCAATTTCATCAAATAAGTTTAGAATATTGGAGTCCATTTTTTAATCTCCTGAGAGTTGTATTTCCAAGTTCTTTAAATAAATAAGAAGGATGCGATTAGCTTCATGAAAATTAACACTTTGCAACCCTCAAAAAAATCCCCGCATTTGCGGGGATTCCTCATCTAGAACGGAATATCATCGTTAAACTGATCCCCACCTTCAGATACATGCATATCTACGTTGGATTTCTCTGCTGTAGGGGCTGCGTCTGTGGAATGATTGCTGCCGCCTTTGCTGTCTAACATTTGCATATTGTCAGCAATGATTTCCGTGGTGTAGCGGTCTTGGCCGGTGGTTTTGTCTTGCCATTTGTTGGTGCGTAAGCGGCCTTCGATGTAAATTTTTGAGCCCTTGCGCAAATATTCGCCAGCGATTTCGCCTAAACGATTATAAAATACGACGCGGTGCCACTCGGTACGTTCCTGGGTTTCGCCAGTTTGTTTATCTTTCCAGCTTTCACTGGTTGCGAGTGTTACGTTAGCAACAGCAGCGCCGGTTGGGGTGTAACGAACTTCGGGATCGCGTCCCAAGTTGCCTATTAATATGACTTTGTTTATGCCTCTTGCCATGACAGCGGCCTCCTGAAAATTATCGATAGTGTGGTTTTTTCATCCAGAATGCAACAAGTAACCACAATAGGGCTAATGCTACACCAAAAAGGTAAACATCTACCAGGCCAAATTTTCCATACAACCAGCCGCCAACAGCGCCGCCGAAAAATATTCCTAAAAATTGCGAACAGGAATAAATACCCAGTGCAGTGCCTTTGCGTGTCGGAGGAGCTGTGCGGGAAACAAGAGAAGGTAGAAATGCTTCTAGAAGTGAAAATGCCGAAAAGAATAATAATAAACTGGCAGCAGAAATCAATAGATTTTTTGCAAAAAACCATAATAAAAATTCGGCAATGCCTAGACAAACAATGGCGAGTAGAAAAAAAGGTTTCACCCAATGTTTATGTTCAGCGATTAACATACAAGGTACACTCACGCAGAAAGCACCTAATAAAATAGGCAAATACAATAACCATTGATGGTTACCATGCAAACCCGTGATATGTGCGAGTGCTAAGGGTAATACTACAAAATTAGCAGTTAAAATAGCGTGTTGGATAAAAATGCCGATGTT
>LSTE01000079.1 GCA_001644445.1 Gammaproteobacteria bacterium SCGC AG-212-F23 | reverse complement strand
CCATTCCGTATCAAATGTTTTCGAATATAATGCGGCCGCGCTTTGACTTCTTCAAAAATCTTAGCGATATATTCACCCAATAAGCTAATCGAGAAAATAGTAAACGATCCAAAAAACATAATTAATAACATCAAAGTTGTAATGCCTTTAGGCGCACTCTGTGGAAATAAAATATGCATACCAATTTGATAAATCGCAAGCAACACTGTGAAAGCGGTCAAGACTACACCTGCGGCTGTCACCATATTCAACGGTGTTTTACTGAAAGAAAAAATACCTTTCTTCGCCCAACCTACATTTTTAAAAAAATTATTCGTGGTAACACCAAACATGCGTTCAGGTCGTACATATTCCACGCCAGTTTGCTTGAATCCAACGTAAGCGCGTAACCCGCGTAAAAATAAATCTTTTTCATTGCAGGTTAGAAGCCAAGAAACAACACGTTTACTCATCAAAGAGAAATCACCTGCATCATGTGGAATAGGCACAGAGGAAAACCAATCAAACAAACGATAAAATAATTTATAAGCCATTTGCATTAAGAAAGGTGCTTCACGTTTGACACGTATACCATAAACTACATCGTATCCTTCTCGCCATTTCTGTATAAATTCTTCAATCAGTTCAGGCGGGTCTTGTAGGTCACCGTCTAGAAGTACGCAAGCATTTTTGCTAGCAATCTGCATGCCGCTACGAAATGCAGATTGTGAACCAAAATTACGTGCATGGGTAATACCCATCACATGTGGATTATTGGCGGAAAGATCGCGTATCACTTCTTCGCTATTATCTGGACTGCCATCATTGACTAAAATAATTTCATAATCAATATTACATTTTTCAAAAACATTGACTAATCTTTCCGTCATGATGGGGATCGCTTGCGCATCTTTGTAACAAGCAATGATTGCAGAAATACTGTATTGTGTATCTCGTGTGTTTTGTTTAGATACGTGTAAATATTGATCTTTGTTTTCTAGAGAATTAAGCCATGCGGTTGTTTTCGCAAGGCCTTCTGCTAGCTTAGTTTCTGCAGACCAGTGTAATATTTTCTTTGCTTTCTCGGGATTGGCGTACCATTCATCCGTATCCCAGCTGCGTGAATCCATGCTAGCAAATTTAGGTTGTTCGTTAACATGGTAAAGATCACGGGCAATGTCTGCGAGTTCACGAATCGATGTTTTTTTACCTGTGCCAATATTAAAGGATTCACCGTAATGATCAGCTGTTAAATGATTAGCTGTTTGAATGAAGGCTTTGCAGACATCATCAACAAAAACAAAATCTCTAGAGGTTTCTGCTTTAACAAAAGGCGGCAAACGTTTCTCTAATCCTTGTGCGACTAAAGTAGGAATCAACCGTGCGCGATCTTCCCAAGGGCCGTATACTGCATAAAGACGTAAGTTAGCACAGGGAAATGCTTGATGTTTTCCAGAGTAATACAATAAATTAGCAATAGCAGATTTAGTGACAGCATAATGGCTATTAGGTTTAGTCATTCTGTCTTCATCAGGCGCTGCTGCATCATAACCGTATTCAGATGAACTGCCCGCATGTACATAGCAGTGAATATTACGCTGCATTAACGCATGAATCAGTTGCACTTTTGAAAATAGATTGGTGCGGTAAATGCGTTCGGCATTATTTTCAAATGAATAGCCGCCGTAAGTTGCGCAATCAAAAATAGTTTGCGGCTGAATTTCATCCAATAGTTTTTTAGTATGAGATTCCGATGAAAGATCTGTTTGCAGTAATGAAAACTCAGGTAATCGCCACGCAGGTAAACGTGTGGCTGTGCCGTAAACATCATCACGTACATTTTTTAGCATGCGAAAAAGATTAGCGCCTACAAATCCACTGGCGCCTAAAATTAAAATCGGCCCGCGTAATTTTTTAATACTCATTGTTAAGTCATTCATGAGGATAGCTCAGTGAGGGTGAGATTTAATGATTGGAAAATACTATGCAGATCGATGCCAGATTCTTTGCGATGAAATTGTTGTGAACCGTATTTTCCAGAGATATAACCTTTAGCAAACCCATGGAAAAATCTAGGTATATGAAAATCATTTTTTAATAATAACCACAATAATTGTTGACCGAAACCACCTGTTGCAACATGTTCTTCTATCACGTAAAAGTTTCTAGCGTCAGCTAATTTTTTTAAAAGCGGTGTGGGAATACTTTCGAGTGATAGTGGCAACTCGGTGGCAACCCAGATTTCGGGGCGATTTTTTTCTTCTATTTGTAATGAAGGTTCGATAAAACTGCCAACTAACGGTCCCATAAAAATTAATAGCGGTCCATGACCTTGCACTAGTCGCCGCCAAGGATGATATTTTTCTAAAGTGAAATTTGCAGGTTTTTCACAGCGACCTAAACGTAAATAGCAAGGGTGTGGTATTTTTGCCATTTTATTGACGATAGGATTTACGTCTGCTGCAAATGCTGGAATGAAACATTGCATATTAGGCAGTGTAGACAGTATGCCGTAATCTTCTAACGCATGATGGGTTGCGCCCATCACACCATAACCATAACCGCCACCATTAGCGATAAGTTTGATGGGGCGTTTATTAAAACAAGCATCATTACGAATTTGTTCAAAAGGTCGTGCATAGCAAAATGGTGCGATGCTATAGACCCAAGCTTGTAATCCTGAAAATGTTAAACCTGCTGCAACTGAAATCATATTTTGTTCGGATACACCGGCATTAATAAACTTATTGCCTAATGCTTCTCTAATAGGTTCCAAAGCCATAAAACCTAAATCACCGGTCAAAAAAGCAATATTCTGTTGCTTGCTGAGCTCTATGATGGCGTTTGCGATCTCTTTTCTCATGTTAATTCTGCCATAGCTTGATGAAATTGCTGTTCATTCAACGGCAGATAATGCCATTCCATTTTATTTTCCATGAAAGAAATGCCAGCACCTTTGGTTGTGTTGAGTACGATGATGCCGTGTTTTTGTTGTTTTATGGCTTCTACGATTGCTTTTGGATTTTGGCCATTGGCTTCAGTGACTGGCACATTAAATGCAGCCAGTTTTTTGGCAAGATCTGCCATTGATGCTGTATCTGTTGTATTGCCAAAACCTTGTAAGCGATTGCAATCGACTAATATTGTCATATTTGATAATTGTCTATGGGCATAAAAAATTAAAGCTTCCCACATAGAACCTTCTTGCCATTCACCATCAGAAGTGAGGCAGTACACATGACCGGGTGTTTGTGTCAATTGACGGCCGAGTGCGATGCCGACGGCTACTGATAAGCCATGGCCTAAACTGCCAGTGGCCACTGGAATTTCTGGCATCCAACCAGGGACAGGGTGGCCTGATAGCCAAGTGTTTTCGCCATGAAAAGTTTTTAAGTCGTTATCTTTAATTTTGCCTAAACTCCAAAGCGTAATATAAAGTGCGCCGGCAGAATGGCCTTTAGAGAGTATAAAAGTATCTTCAGGTCGCATCACTTCATGATGCAAAGTCATCAAAGCATCTAGGCAAGAGAGATTACCGCCGATATGACCGACTTTGCTGTGAAAATGCATTTCGAGCAAACGTTTTTTAGCAGCGTGTATTTTTTGTTCAATGGTAGTCATGGTTTTAGATTATATTTGCGCCTGTGTGAAATAACCAGAAAAATTATAAAAAATCCCCATGCGAGTGCACTAACATAAAAACTGATGCGGCCGCTTAAGGCAGTTTTATATGCCAGTGTGATTTCATTATCGCCCTTGAGCAATGGTATGAGTACAAATTTATCCGGAGACGCTTCTACAGGAACAGGCTTGCCATTCACAGTCGCTTGATAGCCAGGATAATATTCTTTATATAATTGTAAATAAAGATGATCGCTAGGTGCATTGACCGTTGCGCGATAAGGGAAAACAGATTGGATAGTAATAGGCAGTTTTATAGTATCGTAAGGAATGATATTAAGCTTAGTGATTTCAATAGCACTTGCTTTGCCAATGACTAGTGTTGCTTTAATGAATTTTTCTTGGGAGTGATGGGTATCAATAGCGATGCTATTAATTATTTTATCGGGTTGATTAATTTCATTAGTGTTCTTTATTGGACGGCTTGTTTCCGGCCAATGCATATACTTGAAATAATCTTTTTCATGCAATTCTAGATCAACACTAGGGAATGTATAACTATGTTTACCGGGATCTTTCATACCGGAAATAAATGCTTCCATGCAAATAAGATATTTTCTATTAGATGGTATGATGTGACGACCCAATGCTATCTCCGTATCGCCAGTTATTGTCAGTTTTTTGCTGATGGGTAGTGCATGATCTACATAATGGGAGTGGCTTGTTAGGCATTTTTCTATAACAGGTTCTTCATTGTCGTAGCCTGGCACAAGATTAAATTTTTCATCTACCAATTTATTTTTCAATATGGGATCGAAGGTGCCATTTTCCATGCTGCCATGATCAATTTGTTGATATTGATAATAACGATTAATATTTGTTGGGCTTATCCACCATTTATCGATACGATTGGTTAAGAATTTTTTTTCTAATACATGCATCTCATAAAAATTCCAAGACAATAGGATGACAAAAATAACAGCCATCCATTTTTTTTGTGTAACTGAACAATAGGGAATGATACGGTTGTAACATAACATGCCTAAAAAGCAGGAAAGACCAGCTAATATGATATATAAGCGCTGATTGGCAAAAATAACTGTCATATTTCTTACAAATCCAGGTGTCAGTGACCATATGGCTTGGCCAATAATAGGAAGTGGATAAAGAAATAAAAAAATGAAAATGGCGGAAGCTAAAAATATTTTTATCAATGTAGGACAATTTTTTCTAAACGCTAATATCAAGCTGACAAAAATTACCAACCAAAATGTGTAACCTAATTGTGTGTCAAAGTTGCTATTATTGCCATGAAAACCAAAAGGCAGAAATACACCCGGCATTCTTGTGTGTAAATATTCGGTGACAAGCTCAGGATAGCGTACATCTTGATTACCTATATATTGTGTACCTACACCTAAATTGCTGACAGAAATAAAAAACCAAGCACTAAAAAGAATAAAGAAAACTGCCATAGTGACCATGTGACGCCAAGAAGCCGTTCTTCGAAAAATTTCTATCAAATAGAATATGCCACAGGCTGCAGTCGACCATAATGCAATAGGAGGATGCGACATCCAGAGTAATGACAAAGCAGCAGCAATAATGAGTGCTGATAAGGTGTCATTTTTTTGATGAGTGCGAATCATGCCATAGATAAGCAAAGGCATAAACGCCACTGCCATAAAAGAATAATAAGAATCAAAAACATAAATTAGAGTAATCACACCTGGACACGTGACATAAAAAATGGCGAATGCTGATGCAGCCCAGCGGTTTTTAGGATTAAGCTTTAATAATAAATAATAGGTTAAAAATGTTGCGACAAAACCTACAACTAACACAGTTAAGTGTTGAATGGCTAAAGCATTTAATTTAAAAAATGTAATAATATCTAAAAGCTGACCTAATAAAAGATAAAAAGGTGCTCTGGCAACTGCATTGCCAAAATAATTAAAAATGCTTTGACCCACGTAAACTGGAAAGACGTGATGGTGTAATTGTTCTAGAGCGTCTCTTAATGCATTAAAATACCAGTGTGCATCGCCGGCGCCTTCATTTACAGAATAAAAAAATGGTTGAAATATCGCAGCAGCTATGATGAATAAAGTAATAAGTCTTGCAGGCTCCGTTTGTAAAAATGCAAGAATATAAGGTCTGCCTATTATAAGAATATAAAGTGAGATTGATAGAATTAGTAATAGGGATATCAGTGAACTAATATAAGAGGCTACGACCATCCCGTCGGTGCCTCTATATTTAATCTTCACATGATTCATTCCAGGTATGAGTGACACCATGACTTTATGCGACTGAGACTCTAGAGTGGGCACTATTTTTTTGTTAATATGGGTTTGATAGCCAGCCATATATTGTTTGTCTATTTGCACAAATTGATTTTGTTTGTTGTTGTAAAGAGTGAGGAAAAGAAACGGAGTGCGGTCATTAATTCTTATGTTTGTATTTTTTGATGTTGGTTGTTGGTGAGCATCTAATAGTTGTATGCTAAATTTAGTTGGTATGGCTCTTTGTGCAATAATAGTTTGTTGTGCCATTAATGAATAACAGATAAGGCATAAATAGCCGATTAACAAGAAAATGTGAAAATATAAGTTGTGATGAATAAAATATTTCGCTTTTGCTAGCATAATGCCTCTATGAGTAAACTTTTTTGCTGAGTAACTCTTGTAGGTATTTTCCATAACTATTTTTTAATAAAGGATACGCTAATTTTTCTAATTCGTCAGCCGTGATATATCCCATACGATAAGCAATTTCTTCTGGACAAGCGATTTTTAATCCCTGTCTTTTTTCGACGGTTTGAATAAATAATCCTGCTTCTAATAAAGATTCCGATGTGCCTGTGTCTAGCCAGGCATAGCCGCGTCCCATAATATTCACTTGCAATTGTTTATGACGAAGATAGTGTTTATTGATGTCAGTGATTTCTAGTTCGCCGCGTGCTGAAGGCTTGAGGGATTCTGCAATATCAATGACTTGGTTATCATAAAAATATAAGCCTGTGATGGCATAACTGGATCTTGGTTGTGGTGGTTTTTCGATGATATCGATGGGGAATCCTTGTTCATCAAATTCAACCACACCATAACGTTCGGGATCTGTCACAGGGTAAGCAAATACGGTTGCACCTGCTGATTTGTTTGCAGCATGCTGTAGTTTATGTCCTAAATCATTCCCATAAAAAATATTATCGCCTAACACTAATGCTGAATGATCATTGGCAATAAATGTTTTGCCAATAATAAATGCTTGCGCCAATCCATCGGGTGAGGGTTGAATAGCATAAGAAAGGTTAAGTCCCCATCTTCTGCCATCGCCGAGTAATTGTTGATATTGAGGGATATCTTGTGGTGTGGAAATAATTAAAATATCGCGAATACCACTGAGCATTAAAGTGGACAGCGGATAATAAATCATAGGCTTATCATAAACAGGCAATAACTGTTTAGAAATCACATGTGTATTGGGGTAAAGACGTGTGCCCTTACCGCCGGCTAAAATGATTCCTTTCATCATGTAGCGCTCTCTTTGTAGTGACTGTTTATCCAGTTTTGATAATGATTATTGTTTTTCAGTGTATCAAACCAAGCTAAATTATCTAAATACCATTGAATCGTTTTTCGTATGCCCGATTCAAAGGTTTCAGTGGGTTGCCAGTTTAATTTCGTTTGAATTTTCTTTGAATCAATCGCATAACGTCTATCATGTCCAGGTCTATCTTCAATATGTGTAATCAATGTCTTATAAGAATGTTTAGCAGGTTTTAATTGATCGAGAATATTGCAAACAGTGTGAACGACTTCAAGATTGGTTTTTTCAAAGTTGCCACCGATATTAAAAGTTTCACCGATTGGACTGTCTGCTAATACTTTGCGTATACCTTCGCAATGATCTTTGACATAGAGCCAATCACGAATTTGTAAACCATCGCCATAAATAAAAAGCGGCTTATTTTGTAAAGCGTTTAAAATTAATAGTGGAATTAATTTTTCAGGAAATTGGTAGGGCCCATAATTATTCGAGCAATTAGTAATAAGAGTAGGCATGCCATAAGTATGATGAAATGCTGAGACTAGATGATCTGCTGCAGCTTTGGAAGCAGAATAAGGATTTTTAGGATGATACGGTGTTGTTTCAGAAAACGCAGGGTCTTGTGCTGTGAGCGAGCCATAGACTTCATCCGTAGAAACTTGTAAAAATCGAAATGCTTCTTTTTCGTTACCACTAAGATGTTGCCAGTATTGCCGTGCATTCTCAAGCAGGCAAAACGTGCCATTAATATTAGTATGAATAAAATCATCGGGTTTGCGGATCGATCTATCGACATGACTTTCTGCTGCAAAATTCAACATTGCGCGTGGGCGGTGTTGAGTCAAAATAGACTCAACCAAAGGCGGATCGTTAATATCACCTTTGATAAAAATAAGCTCAGGGGAATGGCGTAAAGAATCCAGATTATTGATATTGCCTGCATAAGTTAATTTATCAAGCACAATCACCGGTTCTTTAACAATATTTATCCAATCTAGCACAAAATTTGCGCCAATAAAACCACAGCCGCCGGTTACTAAGATCACTTTCTTTTTCCTTTCCTATGCCTAGCCGGCATTTTAATTGAATGTAAGTTCTTGTGCAAATTTTAATTAAATATTAAAATCAACCC
>LSTE01000078.1 GCA_001644445.1 Gammaproteobacteria bacterium SCGC AG-212-F23 | reverse complement strand
CAGATAATGTACCACCACCTGCACCGGATGTGAGTGTAATACCTCGATTACTATTTAATGTAGTATTCGCCGTTGTTTCTAATGTGCCACCGCCAAATACAATCGAAGCAGCAGTGACACTGCCAGGGGCTGTACCTAAGCCAGAATCTGCTGCAATTAAAACAGTACCACCATTCATTGTTGTAGCACCGCTATAGGTATTCACACCTGATAAAGTGAGTGAACCAGTACCTGTTTTTGTTACACCGCCTGTACCGCTAATCACATTGGCGACTGTGATATTGCCACTATTCGCATCAAATGTACCTGTAAATCCTGCATTCGTAATCGTTGAACCCGTTAACGCTAATGTATTACCTGCTGCTGATCCAATTGTCGGTGCAGTCGTTGCAAAAGTAATATTGCCTGATAATGTTGATGTACCACTGCCGCTTCCAAACAGTGCGCCTTGCGATGCAGAACCCGTGCCACGTAAGGTGATATTATTAGATAAACTATTACCGCTATCAATTTGGAACGTGCCGCCCGAGTTAATATTGATTGCGCCTGTGCCTACAGCAGAAGAATTATTCGCTTCTAATACACCACCATTTACATTAACCGTCGTTGTACCTTTATAAGTGTTTGCACCATTTAATATTAATCTGCCTGCATTTGTCTTCGTGATATTAAATGTACTTGCACCATCCGTGATAACACCGTTTAACGTTAATTGTGTGCCGGTAACAGTAATACTCGTATTTACGCCTAACGTAATATTGCCATCAAATGAACTGGTTCCAACAGACGTTCTAATAGCACCACCAGTAACACCGTTATTATTAGTAATCGCTTCATGCGCACTGTAAGCAACATTTTGAAAATCCAATACTCCACCGGATGCAATGATAGTGCCACCGACTGTACTACCCAAAGCATTATTTGAAGTCACTGCTAAGATGCCACCAGCACCATTAATTGTCGTCGTACCATCATAAGTGTTATTACCGCTTAATGTTAATGTACCCCCAGCCGCTGTTTTGATTAATCCATTCGATCCACTAATGACATTTGAAATATTGATATTACCCGAATTAGTATTCACAGAAAGATCAAGTCCATTATTGACTAACGTCGAGCCTGATAATGTCAATGTGTTACCCGACGTTGATTTAAGCGTTCCTGTCACACCTGAATTAACAGTCAAATTACCAGAATACGTAGACGTGCCACTACCGCTTCCAAAAATACTACTGTTTGACGTACTGAAGGTAACGTCATTAGCTATATTAACGCCATTATCAATTTGTAATTGTCCAGACGTCGTGACAGCACCTGTACCCAATGCAGAACTATTGCTGACTTCCGTTGTAGCAAGATTGGATGTGCCATGGTAAGTGTTGGCATTGGTTAAAATGAGCGTGCCACCAACATTTGTTGATGTAATACCAAACGTATTAGAATTATCAGTAATGACGCCACTCAATGTTAAGTTTTGATTTGCAGTAATGGTATTGTTCGCAGCACCCAGTGTGATATTACCGGCAAATGAACTTGCACCGCTACCATTGCTTTGAATGGTGCCGCCGTTAATGGTAATAGGTTCTGCTGTAGAATAAGTAACACCATTAAATTGTAATACTGCACCCGATGCAATCGTCGTACCCGAAGCTGTCGTACCCAATGCACCATCAGTTGAAACTCTTAATATACCTGAATTAATGTTCGTTGCACCGGTATACGTATTATTGCCGCTTAATGTTAAAACACTATTCGTATCAGCGCCCGCTTGAATAACACCACCAGAGCCACTAATCACATTAGAAACATTGATCGTCGAAGCGCTTGCATCCTGAAAGGTTACATTAAATCCTGCTGTATTGAGGAGACCACTCAGATTCAAAGCAGTACCATTACTTACACTGGTGGCTATCGTTGCATCAGCTCCTAATGTGATATTGCCTGAAATAGTCATATCACTGCCACTACTCTTCCCAACTAATGCACCTTGTGAAGCAGAACCCGTACCGCTCAATGAAACTATGTTATTACTTATCGTTAAGCCATTATCCACTTGCAACGTACCACCCGATGCAACCGTCACAGCACTCGTTCCCAATGCAGAACTATTCGTAATTTCTACGACACCGCCATTAATTGTCGTTGCGCCTGTATAACTATTTGTGTTAGATAGTGTGAGTGTTCCACTGTTTGATTTTGTTAATGCTAAACTTCCACTTAATAATCCTGCAAATGTATCTGATCCACTATTATTAACAGTAAAGGTTCCAGCACCTGAACCGGTTACTGTACCACTACCGGTGACACTAGCAACTTGTTGCGAAACCCCGTTTAAATTTAATGTACCCGAAACTGAAAGTGCTGTACCTGTTGGTAATCTATTTACCGTGGTTAATGAAATAGTTCCCGCACTAATCGTTGTGCCACCGGCATATGTATTCGGCCCACCTAAACTCAATGTACCTGTGCCTGCTTTTGTAAACGTATCTGCTGCATTAGTCCCTGCAATAATGCCGTTGTAAGTTAACGTTGTTGCAGGATCAACGGATAATGTACCACCGCCCGCGCCGGATGTCAGTGTAATACCACGAGTAGAATTTAATGTGAAGGTAGCCGTTGTTTCCAATGTACCACCACCCAATGTAATAGCCGCTGCACTGGTACTGCCTGGTGCTGTACCTAATCCAGAATCTGCTGCAATGGAAACAGTACCACCATTAATTGTCGTTGCACCACTATAAGTGTTAGTACCACTTAATACTAATGTGCCATTGCTACTTTTTGTCAGTGTCCCTGTATCTGAGATAATACCACTCAATGTTAATTGCGTGCCTGATACATCAACACTACTATTACTTGCTAAATCTATATTACCTGCAAATGAACTTGTACCTGTACTCGTTGCAATGGTTCCACCATTACTGGTTAATCCTTCTGTTGTACTATATGACACATTACGGAAATCTAATGTAGCTCCACTTGCTATTGTTGTGCCTGCTGCAGTAGTTCCTAATGCACTGTCTGCTGTAACAGCTAACGTGCCTGCATTAATATTCGTTGCACCACTATAAGTATTCGTACCACCCATCACCAATATGCCTGTACCTGCTTTTGTTAACGCACCACTACCTGCAATAATTCCGTTATACGTTAACGTGGTTGATGGATCCGTTGAAATCGTGCCACCACTAGCACCCAATGCAATGCCGCGATTCGCACTCAATGTGAAATTAGCTGTTGTTTCTAATGTGCCGTTATTCAATGTTAATTGACCAGGTGTTGCACTGCCTGGCGCTGTACCTAATGCAGTGTCTGCGGCAATTGAAACGATACCACCATTAATTGTCGTTGCACCCGTATAAGAATTACTACTGCTTGATAATGTTAAAGTACCACTACCACTCTTTGTTAACGTTGTACCTGTACCACTTAAAATACCTGAAATAGAACTTGTTCCCGATGTATTAATAGCTAAAGCATTTCCATTACCAGTAATGGCTGCTAAAGAAATATTTCCACCGACTAATGTGGCAGCAGAAGAAAGTGTCACAGCAGCACTATAAGTTTGTGCGCCTGTTGTTGTGATATTGTTAGTCCCATTATTATTAATAGTCACAGGACCACTAAAAGCAAGTGCCCCTGTACCGCTTGCTGTAATTCCACCATCAATAGTATAAGTTGTACTTGATGTAGTATTTAAACCAATATTATTATTTAAAACTAAACTTGCATTGGGTGCTATTCCAGCAACAGAATAAATAACATCTGAAGGTGTACTTAATGAACCTGATGCTGCTGTACCCATTAATGTGTCAGAAATAGATGAAACATAACTCGTTCCTGTATAAAAAGCATTTGTTGTTCCACCGACTTGCACACTATTTGTAGCGACTGTTGGAAAAGTAATTGCATTCGATGCAGCACCTGTACCAGGAACAACGACCGCATTCCAGAGATTACTGCCACCCGTATTATAAATCAGCACTGGACTCGTTGAAGAAAGCGGTAAACGATCTAACAATATATAATAAGTCAGTGAAGATGAACCCGTTGTAGTAGATATGGTGGGTGTAACATTCGCGCCATTAGAAGCGACTGCGATAGAACCCGTAGAATTTGTTGGAATAATAATACCTTGGCTTAACGCATTTAAGTAGGGATAAGATTGACCCGCAGCAGCAACATTAGTTGTTAACATTCCCCAAATAGGGGTAGTAGCAAAATCCCAACCTGCACCAGTAAAGGTATTCGCTGTTTCCATGTTTGTTGTATTTTTACCAGTCGCTGTACACGTACCAGATCCACAACCACTCGTTGTTGAACCATCACTACCAATTCCAGATGTTGTAACATCCCAGAAATTAGTTGCACCTACTGTTCCTGAATTTTTACCTACAAATCCCCCGGTATTTTGAGTACCTGTCCCAGTAGCAGTAATAAGTCCAGCACTATAAGAATTACTGACTGTGCCTGCTTGTGAACCGACTAGACCACCTGTTGCAAAAGAAGTTACAGCAGTACCTGCTGTAGTCACATTACCTGTTGCATAACTATTACTGATAGTACCTGCATCCACTTCACCTATTAAACCACCCGCAAAAATCGAAGTGGCTGTTGAGTTATTGTTGACAGAACCAGACGCATAGGAAGTACTTAAGTTACTGGATGTATTAACACCGAGCAAACCGCCCACAGCAACTGTTCCAAGAGTTAATATTCCGGTACTGCTTACACTTGCTTTACTGTAACTATTTGTTATCGTTCCAGTGTTTTGACCAATTAAACCACCTATATCTGTAGATATCGCTGCTGTTGTTTCATTATTAGCATTTGACACACTACCTAAAGAATATGCATTATTCACTGTACCTGCATTTGCACCTATTAATGCACCTACATAATAACTAGAAGCCAGCGAAGAATTGGTTACAGTAATATTGACACTGGATAATCCTACGTTACTAATTGAACCTGCTGCTCCTACATTACCAAAAAGACCTACACTGCCCGCTGCATAATTGGTTGGATTCATATATAAATTGCTAATTAGATCATTTTGACCATTGAAACTACCGGTAAAATTATTTGTTGCATTTCCAACAGGTACAAACCCCGCACCCGATGTTGTCGCAGTAAACTTAGAACCCCATACATCACTTGTATTCACGCTTGAAAAATCAATATTTCCACCTAATTGATAATTCGCACCTAAAGTAGATCCCATTAATTGCAATTGATGCGCTGTATTAATCGTTGCAGTTGTAATAGTTGTATTAGCAGGTGCTAATTCAGACATCAACATGGGTCGCGTACTACCTGCGAATATAAACCACGTAGAATTAGGTGTTGTTGACGTTGTACTTGGGGTAGCTGTCATACTCCAACCAGCACCTGTAAAAGTTGCAAGTGCGGAAAGATTTGCTGTACCACCATTAGTACACGTTCCTGAAAAACAACCGCCTACCAATGCAGTCACAGTAATACCTGTATTACTTCCAATTCCTACTGTTTGCCCTGTCGTATCTGTATCCCAAAAACTATTTGTAATACTACCTGCAGAAGATACTTGACCTGTACCAACTAATCCTCCTTTTGTTCCAGAACCACTGACGGCACCTGTACCATAAGCTTTAGTTAAAATAACAGTACCCGCAGGATTTACATTTCCTACTAATGAACCTACATAACTTGCACCAGTACCACCATTGACAGAACCTGTTGCATAAACGTCACTAACAGTTGTTGTTCCACCGTTACCACCTTGCAATATACCAATAAGACCTCCTACACCTCCTCCTGCATTTGTTTTTGTTACCGATGCAGAACTATAAGATTGACTCAACGTCCCTGCACCCATAAATCCTATTAATCCCCCTGTATAAATACTAGCGTTGTTCACCGTTGAAGAAACACTGCCTGTAGAAAACACATTGCTAATGGTGCTGACACCACTAAACCAATCTGCAAAACCTATTAATGCGCCCGTATGTGCTGTACTTGTAGATGTTACATTGGCATTGATTAAACCTACATTTTGTATTGTTGCACCTCGAATATCCCCAAATAATCCTACATCAGTACCCGTACCAGAACTATTTATAAAGAGATTACTAATAACATTATTTTGACCATTCAACGTACCTGTAAAAAATATTGCACCGCCGATATGATCTCCAATAGGAACAAAGCCAGCACCACTATTCCAACTAGATGTCACAGTCGCATTAATATTATTATTTAAAACATAATTTTTTGTGACTAATGTCGTACTAGAATTTATACCTTGAAGACCAAAAATATCTGTTATTTGATAAGGTGTTCCACTTGAACCATTACCCCCTGCAGCACGAAGAAATTCAACACCGGTAGGTGCAATAGCGCCGGATGCAATTTGAAAATTATTTGTCACAGTAAAACTCGGTAATGTCCCCAGTTGATGCCATTGACCTTGTACTAAATTAAAATTCGCCACATCCACTGTACCTGAAGCACCAGTGGTAATACTGCTTGCAGTATTTGCCGCTGTTAGATTCAGTGAACCATTCACACCGTTAATTCCTGCATTAATAACAATATTATTTGCAGAGGTTAACGAAAGACTGTTACTGCTAGACCAATTGATAGGATCTACTACGGTAATATTGCCAACACCGGTGCCACTTGCATTTGTTGTGGTAACCACTACGTTTGTTGTGCCTAGCGCTGTAGTTAAATTTCCTGTCGTCAATAATGAATCTTGTACTGCACCAGATGCTGCAAATGTTTCAGGATTCGATCCACTGCCTGTATTAGCACTGGTGTCAGTTCCAGACATGCCTGCTGTTGTTGCATTTGCTTGATTGAATGCAATATAAATATTGGTAGGATCAAGTAACCAAGTGCCTGTCGTCCCCATAGGTGCAAGTGTATTAATAGTAGCACCTGATACATCTAAATAGTGTCCTGATGTTTCAACATAACCGCCATTACCACTTAATGCACCGCCTTGCGCAAGAATACTGCCGTGAAAAGCGGTGTTTTGATCAGACCAAACAGCAACATTGCCACCATTACCTGTTTTGATCGCACTTGCATTAATCGTTACACCTGGATCTACTGTTGTGGTAACTGCATTGCGTTCTGGGCCTGCGCCATGGAAATTACCACCAATTAATACTGTACCACCACCTGCATTACCACTGACATCAATTCTAGTAGGTGCTTGCACTTGAATATGTTGACCTAAAATTTTAACGGTACCGCCTACTTGCCCTGCTCTTCTACCAGACGCATTTAATCTAGCTGCGACAGTCACAACACCACTACTGCCACCATCTAAAATAATTTCACCACCGCGTTGATGAACTGAATGTGCTTCTGCAACACCTTTCATATTAATAACGTTATCTAAAACACCTTGTGCAACTTGTGCAGCGATGACGATTCTGCCGCCACTTGCAATAATTTTTCCTGTATTGCTAACACCATTTTTGAGTGGTTGACCATTTTGATCTAATCCCGATTGTGTTGCTGCTTCATTAATCGTAAAATTAACTAAACCATCACCTGCCATATCAATCGTAAATTTATTTCCTGAGGCTAAAACAACACTACCCATTTTTGCTTCAATCAATCCGCGGTTATCAACACCGGTACCAATTAATGCAACTAATCCATAGTTAGCCGCACGAATGGTTCCTTCATTGATAATGGAACCGCGATATTGCGATGGTTGATCAAAAATATATTTGCCAGCTAAAAAATTTGAATTTGAAATATCTGAAGTCGTTGCAATAATACTACCGACATCAACACGCGCAGTCGGACCAAAATAAATTCCTGCTTGATTCACTAAAATAATTTGTCCTGTTGCACTGAGTTGTCCGAAAATTTGTGACACACCTTGATGTGGATCAATCCGATTCAATGCTGCACCACCACCCGGTTGTTGAAAATGTGTGTGTTCGTTTGCGCCGATGTTAAAACTATTCCATTCTAAAATGGCGCGTTGACTGTTTTGTTGAATCGTGGTGGTATTTCCTGATTGCGTGACTTGCGCATCACCTGCGGTGACGCCATTCAAAACAGGATTTGCGAAGGTTGCAGATGCGCAAAAAAGTGAAACAAAGAAAACCGTCACTTTCTTTGAAAGGAGGAAACTGCCGTATTGGTATAGCTTGATATCCATGCTCACCACCCTCGTAAGATCTGCAATTTTTTCTTCTGCAGTCCTTTGCGCGGGGGCATAAGGTTTTTTTGTTGCTTTTTTTGCGCCCTAAGGGATTTACAATCAGCGAGTTAGGTACTTATTTCGTCTCATAGTCTTTACCCATTAAGTGTAGTCGATAAAACATCAATTTCCAGTCTATA
>LSTE01000077.1 GCA_001644445.1 Gammaproteobacteria bacterium SCGC AG-212-F23 | reverse complement strand
TTCTAAAACATCTTCGCCAGTGAATGAGTGTGGGTTGGGGAAAAAAATTGCGAGACCTGAATCGATGATTTGATTATTTTCATCGTAAAAATGGTTGTACATTGCATAACGAGGCTTAGGATTTTTTTTTAAAATTATTTCTGCAATATTTTTTGTTTGTGGTCCGGAAATACGAATTACACTGACCCCACCGCGGCCGGGTGGGGTGGCTATGGCAACGATGGTGTCAATGTTTTTGTAGCTCATTTTATTTATTGGATGATTTTATTTTACTTTTTTCCATGCTATGCATGATGTACCACTGTTGTAAAAATGACAGTGTATTGTTAACAAACCAATAAAGCATTAAACCTGCTGGGAAATTCATAAACATAGCAGTGAATATGACTGGCATTAACATCATTAATTTTGCTTGCATAGGATCTGGCGGCGGTGGATTTAAGCGTTGTTGTAAAAACATAGATAAACCCATTAACACTGGCAAAATGTAAAAAGGATCTTTGGTGGATAAATCGTGTATCCAAAAAATAAATGGTGCTTGTCTTAATTGTACGCTTTCAATCAATACCCAATACAATCCAATAAATACTGGGATTTGCACCAAAATAGGTAAGCAACCGCTCATAGGATTTACTTTTTCTTTTTTATAAAGTTCTAAAGTAGCTTGCGTGAATTTCTGTTTGTCTGCGCCAAAGCGTTCTTTAAGTTCATTAATTTTTGGTTGTAATTTTTTCATAGCGCTCATGGAACGATAGCTTTTTGCCGATAAGTGATAAAACATCAGTTTTATGATTAAGGTAACAAATACGATAGACCATCCCCAATTGCCAACGACATCATAAATTTTTTGCATCATCCAGAAAATGATAATGGAAATAAACCAAAACCAACCATAGTCAATTGTTAGTTGTAACCCAGGCGCTACTTTTTCTAAAGTATCGGTCACAGCTGGGCCTGAATAAAGTTTTGCACTTGTTGTGGTTTTTTCACCGGGTTTCACGGTAATCGCTGGACCAATCATACCAATCGTGTACAAACCATCGTTAGTAACGCGTGAGAAATACTGTGATGTTGTATTTTTTTCTGGGACCCACGCACTGATAAAATAATGTTGTACCATAGCAGCCCAACCGCCGGGCACAGATTCATTAACAGGTTTTTCTACCATATCCTTAAATGTTATTTTTTTGAAAGGTTTTTCGGGTGTTGAAATAGCAGCGCCAAAATAAGTTGCGAGATTAACAAAACCGCTATTACCATTTTTAGGTGGTGTATTGGTGCGTAATAATTGTAAATATAAATTGCCGTTCCATGCTGCATTACCTTGGTTTTCGATAAGATAGTTAAGATCTATTTCGTAACTATTGCGATGCAATGTATAAATTTTTGTGACTCGAACACCTTGATTATTTTGCCAATGTAAACTCACTTGCAATTCATTTTGATTATTTTGCAAAGTGTATTGCGTGTTTTCACTTGTGAAAACCGCTTGTCCTTTTGAAGTATCAGGTCCTGCATCTCCTAACAATCCACTTTGTGCTAAATAACGTGTTTCTGCATTATTATTTAATAGTAAATAAGGTTGCGTTGAATGTAGTGTTTCAGGAAATTTTAATAATTTGATTCCAGTAATATTGCCACCAGTGGTATCGATGGCGACATCAACAAGATCTGTTGTAATATGAATGACAGGTGTTTTTGTTGCTATATCTTTTTGTTTTTGCGCATCTTCCGCAGTTGTTTGAGAAATAGTGTTGGTTATTTCTGGAATATAATTACTATCAGTTTTATATGTAGTTGATGTGTTAGTTGTAACATGCGTTGTTGCAGTTTGATGTTCTTGTTGCCAAAATTGAAATAAGCTTAATGCAACAGCAACAAGAGCGACATATAGCGCTATACGAAAATAATCCAGTGTTTTTTCAATCATTGTTTAGTCTCTTTTGAAGGAATGGGGTCATAACCACCTGTATGCCAAGGATGACAACTCAGGATTCTTTTTAAACTTAAAAAAATGCCATAAAAAATTCCATGGACTTGGATGGCTTCTTTTGCATAGCATGAACAGGAAGGATGAAAGCGACAGCAATTTCCGAAAAAAGGACTTATAAAAAATTGATAAAAACGAATTACGTTTATGAAAAAAACAGTGATTAAATTTTTAATTTTTCCCACAAGCGATCTATGCCTTCTCTAAGTTTTTGTTTATCAGTGGTATTATAACCCTGACGTGCCATCACAATAATATTAAATCCATTTATCTTTTCTTGATGAGTGCGAAAACTTTCTCTTACTATACGTTTAAACATATTTCTACGCACAGCGGTTTTTGCTATACGTTTGCCTATGATAACACCCAGTTTGGCATGGTTTAATTGATTTGGGTGATATAAAACTAAAAAGTATGGATGGCTTACCTTTTTCGAATGGTCAAAAACGGATTGAAATTCTGTTTTTAACAAGAGTCTTCGATTTTTAGGAAAACTAAAATTTTTGTTCAAAGGTTATGCGCTAAGCCTCTTGCGTCCTTTCGCTCGACGTGCGCTCAATACTTTTCTACCGTTTTTAGTTGCCATGCGTGCTCTAAAACCATGAGTTCTTTTACGTTTGATGACGCTGGGTTGGAATGTTCTTTTCATAAAATTTCGCCTGTTTTACCACTGTTACAAATAGATCGGACATGATAGGTAGTAGGGGGAATATTGTCAAATAGTTTTGTTGGTTTGTTTTAATACAGATAAAGTTTTTCGAGTGTATTAATTAATATATCTATATTATATCTTCTTTATTTTATAGAGCTTATTATTAGTAGTGAGATAATCTGTGGACAAGTACTTATATTTTATTATTTTCAATAAGTTAGTGATGTATTGTTCTGTGAATTACTTGGGGCTTGGCTGTATTTAAGCGATGGATAATAAAATAAACTTTGGGTGGTTTGGGGTTTGCACAGCTTGTTCACAGGTTTTTTTCAGAGTATATCGTGGGTTATTAACAGTTTGTTCAGGTGGAATTATGCAACACGCTTGTTTGTAATTAGGAGCTTGCTGTGGCAAAAATATTATCGACATGGCTACAATGGATCGATGGCCAACATACTAAAAATATGGATTTGAGTTTGGAGCGGGTTGCTGTTGTGGCGGAACGTCTTGGTTTATTACAGCTAAAATGTCCTGTGATAACGGTTGCTGGAACAAATGGTAAAGGATCATGTGTAGCAATTCTTGAAGCTATTTATTTAGCTGCAGGTTATAGAGTGGGTGCGTTTACATCGCCAGTTTTATTTAAACATAATGAATATGTGCGTGTGCAAGGTGTTGCTTGTGAGGATGATATCTTTTGTCGTGCTTATGAAACGATTGCTGCAGTATTAGAGGATATTACTTTAACACCGTTTGAATTTGTGACGTTGGCGGCATTACTGATTTTTCGTGAGAGTGCGTTAGATGTGATTTTGTTGGAAGTGGGTTTAGGTGGGCGGTTTGATGCAGTGAATGTGATTAATGCAGATGTTGCGATTGTGACTAGCATTGGCATTGATCATGTGGAATGGTTAGGGCATACGTGTGAAGCAATTGGTTTTGAGAAAGCTGGGATTTTTCGAAAAAATCATCCAGCAGTGTGCGGAGATTTTTCTCCACCTGTGTCATTAGTTAATTATGCGATTCAAATTGGCGCAGAATTTTTTTGTCAGGGAAAAGATTTTGGCTTTGTGCAAAAAGATAAAAAATGGGATTGGTTTAGTCTCTCTAGAAAATTAGAAAATTTACCATTGCCTACATTATCATTGCAAAATATGGCAAGTGCGTTAATGGCAGTAGAATTATTAGAAAAAAAATTACCTGCTACGCGCGATAGTATTGAGCATGCATTAAAAAACGTTTATCTACCTGGTAGAATTGAGGTGATACCAGGCGATGTTTTTAAAATATTTGATGTATCGCATAATCCTGCAGCCGCCAGTTTTTTAGCGGATTATTTATCGCAGCATCCTATTAATGGAAAAACACGCGCAGTATTTTCTATGTTAGCGGATAAAGATATTGCCGGAACGATCGATGTTATAAAATCTTATATTGATGGATGGTTTATTGCACCACTACCTGTTGTGCGTGGCGCCAGTTTAGATAGTTTAAAAAAATGTTTTTCTTTTTCAGTGAATTCTTGTTCATCCATACAAGAAGCATTTGCTAATGCTATCGCGATTTCACAATTAGGCGATCGCGTGATTATATTTGGATCATTTCATGTAGTGTCTGCAATTAAAAGTTGCATTGAAGAATTAAAGCATGCTTAAATTCCTCATTATTTATTGAATGAGGAGAAATTATCATGCCTTCTTTAGGACAAAGCATAATATCAAATCCCGATGAGTTTGAGATAGCCTGGAAGAAAGAACCAGATTATCTCTCAGCAGAAGTGGCGGATAAATTAGATGAAGCAGATCCTCTCAATGATACTCCAAATCTATTTGAAAGACGTAAAACAAAAGCAATGGCAGCACATTCATTTAGCTATCCGCTGAAAGAAACTCTGGAAAACATCAAAAAAATGCATATGTTGCAAGCAAATCTTCTTCATGATGTGCATTTTGATAAACATCCAGACTTTAAAGATAGCGGACATTGTTTTGATCGTGATCGCTATAAACCCGCTTTATTATCGGCACAAGAATTGCTGGGATTTGAATATGAGTGTGAGTTTAATTTTACACAAAATGGTATGACGGATAATTTAGGTAAATTGATGTCCACTTTTTTAAAAGTTTCAAAAAGAGAGTGGGAAAACGATAAACGTAAGATTGTCATGTTGGGAACAGAATTTAATGCGGATCAAACGATGGCTCACTCTACTATGAGAGGTGTTATTGCAGATGGACAAAGATCAGAAATTAAAGAAGCCTCTTCTACAAAATCTGAAGATGAAATTCTCAAAATTCCTCATGGAGAGAATGGGGTATATGACACGCAGACCATTATTGATTTTATTAAAAGCAATGCAGATAAAACTAAAATGATTTGTTTGCCTGACGTTGTTTTCAATACGTTACAACGATTAGAGTTGAATAAAATCTTCGATGCCACTCGCGATGTCATTGAAAAAAATAAAATCATTGTTTTATTGGATCTCGCACATGGGTTCGCCAATAGGAAAATTGATTTAAAATCCATGCCTGTGCATGGCGCAGTGATGTGTGGTTATAAACATCTTCCGGGGGGATATGATGGCACACCGGTAGGTTTTGTTGTTAAACGCAGTCTGGATTTAAAAAATGAATTTCATCCGCAACAAGGATGGAAAGCGAATGATTCAAAAAAAGTTTGGGACCACATTAGTGGTTTTAATCGAGATATTGCATTTACAGAAGGCGCAGTTGCTTTTAGAACCAGCAATCCCATGACGCTTGCTCTTCTTCCTGCGCAAACATCGCTAACTACATTTGGCAAAATTGGTTGGACAAAGCTTTTTAACAAGTCAGAATGCTTAACTCGTTATCTGCTTGCACAATTGCAAGAACATTTAGTCAAAACCAATCAAATAGAAATTATTACACCATTAGATCCTAAACAACGCGGCGCGGGCATTGCATTGAAAATGAAAAATGGCTTGGATGTAAGAGCTATTGAGCATAAATTAAAAGAAAGAGGTTTTGAAGTAGATACCCGACCGCCGGTAATGCGTGTGACCGCTCATTATGCTCACACTACATTTGCTGATGTTCATCAATTTGTTCAGACATTCAAATTAGTTGTTGATAAAATGTTGAAACCTAAAGTATATGAATCCTACAAAAATTGGGGCATGTTCGCTTTAGGCGCTACTTTAGTCGCAGGACTTTGTGCTGTAGCGCTTGGTAGTTCCAAATCGACAAGTAATACAAACACTACGCCTTTCAAACACCCGTAATTATTTTTTGCTACGATAATATGAGATTGTGTTGGCTAGGGCGCCACCTACATAGCCGAACACAGCTCCTGCAGCTGTATGACGGGTATCCTTAAAAAAAAGTAATCCTATCGCAGCACCCAATAACGCAGTGGTTTTTGGATTAATAATAGTAGATCGGGCTTTTGCTAATTCATAACGTAAATATTGTGTTTTAGGAATGTGTTTAGTTTTGCAATCCAATAAAAACTGTTGGAAATTTTCTAAAAATTCTTTTGAGGGAATGATATTATAATATTTAATATAATTAATTAGAGCATCGGTCCAACTTAGGTATTTTCCATTGCTTAATTTTATACGAAATTCCGATCCGGAATTATCTATCCTCTTTTGTTCGGGATTTAATGATGGTAAACGTGGCATAGCAAATCCTGTTCTACTGTGTTGAATGATATGAAATTCTAACAAATCAAGTGTATTTGCTTTATGGGATGGAATTATGATGGATATTCTATTACGAATTTGCGTCTCCTGAGCTTGTCCATGCAGCAAACTTCTCTTTTCTAATTCGGCTAAGCATTCAATCAGCGCTTCTTGTCCCTGCCAAGGTTTAGTTTCTGGCACTGGTAATCTATATGAGTCATTTATTTTTTCTTCTAAAGTCATTTTTTGCAAGGTTTCAAGTAGTTGTTTTTTATCTTCAGTTGTATTTAATTGGGCTCTTTTAGAAAACGCGAGATTATATGCTGCTTCGTTACGATATTCATCTTTCCAATAACCTTCACATTTGGGTTGTGATTGATAACGTGATTGTGATATTGCTTCCTTTAAATCGATATTCAAGTGTTTTTCAAAAACATTGGTTGTTGTGCAGTATTTCTCTTCTATCAAATCATTCGCTGTGTCTTTTAAGAAAGGAGGATTGAATTTAATGATGGCAGGTAAAGATATACTTGCCCATAAAAAATGTTTTGATGAGATTCTTAATAAATCTTGATAGGAAGCATTTGAAAAAAAATTTTGTAATAATCTATTTTGTTCATAATGAAATTGTTTATCTATTGCTTCGAAGTATAATCTAATGAGTTCTTTCGCCACATTCAAATGTGTTTTTGATAATTCACAGAGGTCATGAAAATAAACACCGTTTAAACCATCATTTATTAAATAGGTAACAAGAATCTCATTGGAATTACGGGTCAATCGTAATATTGGCAATAAGCCATATGGGCTATAATTTACTGCCCCATCATCAATGTTTTGAATTTTACCTGCACGAATTAAAATTAATAATTCAGATATAGTCACTATAGGTTTTGAAGCGCTCTCGTTTATTTTTGATTCTATTATTGCTTCTGCAGTTTGTGTAAGCTTTTGTCTTGGATTCATAGTGATGGTTTCTATTATTGCATCAATTCAAGGTAGTATGCCATTATTTGATGTAAATTGCTTCACAAGCAATTTTTTTATGATAACACATTGATTAATCTTATAATGTTTTTCATCTTTTGCATTGCTTGAGTTTTAAAAGTGTCGAATCCGACACCTTTAAAACTAAGGCTGAACAAAACAGTTTTCAGTAGATGAATTTGTATGTTGTAGAAGCGATAATTATTCAAATAATTTAATGTATTTGCTGAATACAAATACTCGGTTTCTTTTGTATCCAGTGATTTCGTGTAATATTTCTAAACGTACAAAATCGTCTATTAAGCGAAGTGCCGCAGCTAAACTAATAGAAAATGTAGTTGCTACATCCTGACTATAAACAACGGGTGTTTTATATAAATTATTTAAAAAATTCTGAGCTAATTTTGTTTTTTTTCCCAAAGAAAAAATTTTATTTTCGCAATCATGTCTTAATGAAATAATTGATTTGAATGTTTCAATCGAATTTTCTGATATTTGATACACGCCTTCCAAAAAGAATTTAATCCACTGCGTCATATCATTATGTGTGCGTACTCGAGTTAAGTTATCATAATAAAGAGATTTATGTTTTTCAAAGAAATCGGATAAGTATAGCGTGGGTTTTGTTAATAATCCCTTGCTTACCAAGTAAAGAGTAATAAGCAATCGTCCAATTCTACCATTTCCATCTAAAAATGGGTGAATTGTTTCAAATTGATAATGTGCTATGGCAATCCTAATTAAATGAGGAATTGGATGTGTTTCATCATTTAAAAAATGTTCTAAATCAGCCATTAAATCAAGAACATCTTCCTGGTAAGGGGGGATAAAGACTGCGTCATTGATGGATGCTCCTCCAATCCAATTCTGACTTTTACGAAATTCGCCTGGTTGTTTGTTCTGGCCGCGTACTCCTTGTAATAAGATTTGGTGAGTATTTTTTAATAACCGACTTGATATAGGTAACTGCTCAAGGGAAGTAACTGCTTCATTCATTGCGGTAATATAATTTTGTACCTCAATCCAATCATCGCGTCTTTCTGGATCAATAGATTCAATTTTTTGTAAAGCTTCTTCAATATTGGTTTGGGTTCCCTCAATTCGACTGCTTGAGGTTGCTTCTTTATTCACGTGCATTTTAATAAAAAAATCGATATCAGGAATGAGTTGCGAAAATGCATTTAACTCACCTAATTTGCTGTCTGCTTTGCTAAGTAATAGGATCAGGTTGCTATCGCTTATTTGCCATTCATGATGGATGCTACTTGGCATAAAGCTTTTGTATCGATACTGTTGTTTATAGCCGCCAGCATTGAACTCTTTTATATTCATAATATCCCCTGTAACTGGAATTATAGTATATTATAATTCTATAATCATATAAAAGTGAAATTAAATATCAATTTAAATGTTATTTATTGCGGAAAGTGAAATTATAGATTTTTTTAATTTCAGATAAACAATATT
>LSTE01000076.1 GCA_001644445.1 Gammaproteobacteria bacterium SCGC AG-212-F23 | reverse complement strand
TCCAAACGAACTCTACGAGCTCGTTATGGGACTACCCGACACCATTACTCATATTATCATTGATGAAATTCAAAAAATTCCACGACTCTTGGATATCGTGCAACGTCTAATGAAGAAATCTAAAAAGTTTTTTGTGATGACAGGATCCAGTGCTCGCAAATTAAAAAAAGGCGGCGCCAATCTCCTTGCGGGTCGTGCATTTGTTTATGATTTATTTCCATTTACTTCTTTTGAACTAGGATCTCATTTTGATTTAGATACTGCATTACAATGCGGAACATTACCGCAAATAATCAGCTACCCCCATGAAAACGAACGCCAAGAATTTTTGAACGCTTATTCTCATACTTATTTAAAAGAAGAAATTTGGGGCGAACATTTTATCCGCAAGCTAGATCCTTTTCGTCATTTCTTGGAAATTGCTGCACAACATAATGGAAAAATTATTAACTTCAGTAATATCGCAAGAGATGTAGGCGTGGATGATAAAACAATTCAAGCTTACTTTAGTATTTTAGAAGATACATTGATTGGTTTTTTTCTTGAATCATTTCATCATTCATTTCGTAAACGCTTAAGCGACAAACCTAAATTTTATTTTTTTGATACGGGTGTAGTAAGATCATTATCAAGAACCATCAATGTGCCATTGTTACCAAAAACACTTAGCTATGGCAATGCCTTTGAACATTTTATTATTTTAGAATGTCTGCGCTTAGCCAATTATCACCGATTAGATTATCGATTTACCTATCTCAGAACCGCCAGTGATGTAGAAATTGATTTAATTGTTGAACGCCCAGGAAAACCTTTGCTTTGCATAGAAATCAAGAGCAACGACCACATTAATGCCAATGATATTAGTTCGATGCAGAGACTTTGCGCCGACCTTCCTCATTGCGAAGTGGTTTGCTTTGCCAATGAAAAATATCCAAAAATAATTAATGATATACGGATATTGCCATGGCAACAGGGATTAAAAGAATATTTTTTCTAAAATATTAAACCATACATAGATATTTTATTTCTAGATATTCTTCTATGCCGTATTTAGAACCTTCACGACCTATGCCGGATTCTTTGAAGCCGCCGAAGGGGGCGACTTCTGTAGAAAAGATTCCGGAATTAATGGCGATGATGCCGCATTCTAATGCCTCAGATACTCGCCATGTGCGTTGCATATTTTGCGTATAAAAATACGCGGCCAATCCGTATTCTGTTGCATTTGCCATGGTTATCGCTTCTTCTTCTGTTTCAAAACGAAAAAGTGCTGCCACTGGGCCAAAGATTTCTTCATGAGACAATAACATTTTATTATTCACATTGGTTAATACCGTGGGCTCGAAAAATAATGTATTTTTTCCTATAGGTTTGCCACCGCAAAGAAGATTAGCACCTTTTGCTAACGCATCTGCAACATGGCGTTTTACTTTTTCAATGGCATCGTGATTAATCAGCGGGCCTTGTTGGGTTTTTTCATCCAAACCATTGCCAACTTGTAAATCTTTTACAGCAACCATTAGTTTTTTAGAAAATTCATCATAAATTTTTGCTTGTACATAAATCCGATTAGCACAAACGCAAGTCTGACCCGTATTTCGAAATTTACAAGCAATAAGTCCACTGATAGCAGCATTAATATCAGCATCATCGAATACAATAAAAGGAGCGTTGCCGCCTAATTCTAGTGAAAGTTTTTTTACTGTGGTTGCTGATTGTTGCATCAATAATTTTCCGACTTTTGTAGAACCGGTAAAAGATAATTTACGAACCAGTGGATTTTTAGTAAATTCGCCGCCGATTTTTTCAGGATTACCCGTAATGATATTAAGCACACCTTTAGGAATGCCGGCTTCTTCTGCTAATACTGCTAACGCAAGTGCTGTATAAGGTGTGTCTTCAGCAGGTTTAATGATGATAGGACAACCTGCAGCAAGTGCAGGTGCACACTTACGTGTAATCATCGCCGCAGGAAAATTCCAAGGTGTAATACACGCTGCAACACCTATCGCTTGCTTTATCACTAATAAATGTTGGCCTGGTATATTGGATGGAATGATATCACCGTAAACACGACGCGCTTCTTCTGCAAACCAACGAATAAATGCATTCGCGTAATCAATTTCTCCGCGCGATTCATTGATCGGTTTGCCCTGCTCTAAGGTCATGATGGTCGCAAGGTCTTCTTTATTTTTTGCAATTAATGCGTGCCATTGCCATAAATAATCGGCACGTTGTTTTGCGGTGAGTACACGCCAAGTTTTCCACGCTTCATTTGCAGCTAAAATTGCTATCTGCGCTTCTTCAACGCCACAATCCGGCACAGTGCCTAGTACTTGTTGATCGAATGGATTTTTTACGGTAAAAGTTTTTCGTTTATTGGCATCCATCCATTGACCGTTGATATAACATTGTTGGCGAAATAAAGCGGGATTTTTTAGGCGATTCATAGTTTCTCCCTGAAAATCATTATGTTAACACGTGAGGTTTTTTTAAGACAATAGCGGATTAATCTATGCATTTAGTTAGTATTTGTGCTAAACTTGTTCTTTTTTTAATGAGAAATAACAGTCATGGCTGCTAGTCATAATGGTCTTTTTGGCACTCCAGATAATATTATAGATCGCAATATTATTCCATTCGCTAAAGCAGAGTGGGAAACAATAGTGAGCACTCATGGTGATATTGAAGGTGCTGAAATATTAAAAAGAGTGCTAGAGTTTAAAGTGAGTGAATGGAAAACAACAAATATTTCTGTAGCTCCAGTCAATATCGAAAGCACCATACTATCCATTATCACTCCCTCGCAAACATTAATGGCAAATATGACTAATGACCAAAAAGCATTAGTCTCTTCAAAGGATGCAAGAACCATATTCTATGCACAACTTATTCTTTGCCTCAAACAACATCATACTACTTTAACAAAAAAATCTGCTGATGAAAAAACATTAAAAACGCTTAACTGGATACCTGAATGGTGCGATAATAAAGCGATTTTTATTCGCAATCAGTTACTTGATCACCCTATTGAACGCCGCATCTCCACACAAAAACAATTGTTATTGCATAGTCTGGTGATACTTGCTATCGCTGCTTTTTACTACTTTTTTACCGATCGAAATAAATCAAATAGACAAAGCGCTGGCATTCTAATGTGTCTTGCTCTCATGCATTCACTCAAAATAGAATTCGAACGCTATATAAATGATCCTCTAACACTCTACTGCAAAAAATCCGCGCATGCCGATCGGTATGGAAAACGCGCACTCACTCTCTTAGACCAAATCACTCCAATCGCAAGAGCAAACACTCCTACTGAATTAGAAGAAAACAAACACCTCAAAGTATTGTTTAACCATAGGATAAATTTTTAAAAACATCCTCAAACCCACAAAAAACGGCAAACCACCACTTGTTTTTTTCATTTTTTATATTTATTTAACCATTCTTTTAATTGAGAAACAGTAATACCTAACCCAGCAATACGCTCAGGATTAATTTCATGTAAATCTTCTTTAACATCTTGGACAAAAGCGGGTTGATCTTCTGGATCGATGAATTTTTTTACTTGGTTGTGAATATACTGTTCCAGTTTTTCATGAAATAATTCATGGGTGATAATATAACTGATAATTTTACGACGTATTTGCCTGTAACGCACACGTACTTCATCATAATTAATCACTTCCAATGTTACTGCATATAACTGGCATGTGCGTTGATAAGAATGAGCGTATAATTCAACAAGCATATGAACATCATTTAACTCGTAAATAGCAATCATTGCCGATTGATAATCACTTTTACTGATATCATTAAAAGAAAGAGGAACCATATTATTTTTTATCAATGGAATATTCGCACTCAAACGAGATGTCCGTTTATTCACATCTGAAAACGCTTGCAAATAAGAAATATGAACTAATAAAAAAAAGCTTTGCTCAAAAGGATCTTTAATTAATGCGGCTTTTTGGCTAATTTTTTCTAATTGTTTATTCAGTTTTTCTGGATTTTCCCAGGGGATGTATGTGGAGCCTGAAATTCTCATGCCATAGTCTCTCACTTTTCCTGCATATTGCGTTGGCACGAGTCCATCTGCTAAAAGATAATGGAGCGTACAAATAGTATTAAAATTGGATTGGATTTTTTGTGCATTATTAACCAGATAAGCAATGGCTTCTTTGTGATTCAAAATCATTATTTTTTCTTCATCAAGTTTCCCTGGAACTTCAGCACCTTCAAGAATAAGACGTTCAGTATCCAGCAATGAATAAGTATTCCCTTCTAATCGCGAGGAATTATATGACAAATCAATTAACAAACGATTATATATCTGTCGTGCATAAGTTCCTGCTGGCAAGCGATTCTTATTTTGATCTCCTGCGTGATGTAACTGTAATTTAAGTTCTTTAGTTAAATAAGCGGTTTTATTCGGCAAATAAGTATCTAACCATTTAGCATTATAAGTGACAGGACTACGTTCAAATAAGGGCTGATTTATGTAATTTAATGCTTTTTTATCATTAAAAGAAATTTGTTTTTCTGAAATGGCGGTAATAGCTTGATAACAGGTACTGCGCTTTTTTCCCTTAGCGATAACAAGTCCCATGCTAACCATTTCAGCCAACCATCTACGTACACTACGCTCTGAGTAACCAGCACCCAACAACTGTAGGATTTCAGATAAACTGATTTCAGAACCCTGCTGTTGCAGGGTAGCAAATACGGCCATTTTTTTGGATTTATTACTCATATACGGCCAATTTACCATGAATACGGCCAAATTTCAATAAAATACGGCCATTTTTTGCCTATGGCTGACCAATCGATGAGACCTGTCTGAAAAACTACAACCGCGATTGAATTCTAGTCTTACACGTTTTCTCTATTGCATGGAAAAAACCGCCAAAAGTTGTTTCAACACCCATAAAAATCTAAAACTTGCATAAAATGTCATATTTGCCATTTTTTACTTGTAAAAAGTGTCAAATATGACGATAATTACTTGTAAAAAATGTAAAATTGACGGAAATGACAAGTATGCAGCGATTTATTTTAAACGATTTAAAACACTGGAAGCAGCAAAAACACCGTAAGCCATTGATTATTAAAGGAGTTAGGCAAACGGGGAAAACTTATATTCTGAAAAAGTTCGGAGAAAGCGAATTTACCCGCTACCACTATGTCAATTTTGAAGGCCATCAGAAAGCAGGGTCGATTTTTAAGGAAGATTTTGACCCGGAACGCATCTTGACCGATTTAAATTTTTTATTGAATACTTCGATAGATAAAAAAAATGATTTGCTTATTTTTGACGAACTACAAGCATGTCCGAATGCATTAACCAGTTTGAAATATTTTGCCGAACAATTGCCTGAACTCAATCTGTGCTGCGCTGGCTCTCTATTAGGATTACATTTAGGTGAAACATCATTTCCTGTTGGTAAAGTAGATTTCTTGCAGATGAAACCTATGTGTTTTGCTGAATTCCTACAAGCTAACAATGATGAAAAATCATTACACTTTCTCAATAAATTAACAATAGACAGTTCAATTTCAACAACAATCCATGAACATTTATGGCAACAATTCAAAATTTATCTTATTGTAGGCGGACTTCCGGAAGTTGTACAAACCTACATAGAAAATAAAAATGATTTATATACCGCATTAACCTCTGTTCGACAAAAACAAAATGAACTGATTTATGCTTATTATGCCGATATCGCCAAACACTCCGGAAAAATTAATGCAATGCATATCGATCGCGTATGGCGTAGTATTCCAAATCAATTAGCGCAATCGCAAGATCATTCAGCGAAACGTTTTCAATTCAAAGATATTATTCCAGGAATAGATCGCTACCAACGATTAGCCCATGTGATTGACTGGCTATTAGCAGCAGAACTCGTAATAAAAACACCTATCGTTGAACATGTAGAATTACCCTTACAAGCTTATACTAAAGAAAATCATTTTAAACTTTACTTATTTGATATAGGCATTCTAGGTGCACTCTCTGGCTTACCGCCTGAGGCAATATTGAATTATGATTATGGCACTTACAAAGGATATGTTGCTGAAAATTTTGTTGCGCAAGAATGGACAACAAAAGGCGTTACTCAATTATACAGCTGGCAAGACGATCGCGCAGAAATCGAATTTTTATACTCACATAAAAATAATATTATCCCTATCGAAGTCAAATCCGGTTGGATAACGCGCAGCCAAAGCCTCAATAAATATGCTGAAAAATATCACCCCCCTTATAGAACAGTCTTTAGCGCAAAACCATTGCAAATCGATATCAAAAATCACTATCACCATTATCCACTGTATGCAGCGTATTGGTTTCCATTAATAGAGAAGTCGACTAATCATATTAAAGAATAACCTGATTCGAATTTACTTTTTTCAGGAACTGGTTGATTTTCATCGTTGACAGAATTTCTTAGTGATTCATCATCGGGAGCAGGAGGAACTTCTGCATCAAAATGAAAATGGTGATCAGAATCATTACTGAAAAAACCTTGAGTATCTAAATAGGTAGCAGTTGTTATAGTCTGCATTGGATTTTTTTTATCTTCTTGGCTTTGTTGCTGATCTGTAAAAAATACTTGAGATGCTGTCATTAACCAAGTTGATAACAATGGCATTTCAAGTTCTGTCCATTGTTCCCATACATAAGGTTGATCTATTTGCAATTTAGCACCCATTTTATACAACACTGAAACATTAACATCTTCATCAAAAATATATTTTAAAATAAGATTACACTGATTTTGCAATGTAAGATCTTTCGGCACACATGCGCTTAGCAATAAGAAATATCGCATATAAAAATCAATTTGGTTCTTATAATATTGATACGGATTTGTCATTGTTTTAGAGAAAAATCCAAAATAAAAATGGTTTTTAATAACACTTTCTGCGCAGCCCCATTCTTTTTTTGCTTGATTTTTTTGATCTAATTTAAAAGATGTTGAATAAAGCAAGGTATTTAACACATCTGCTTTTTTTAATTCATAATCCATGAGGTTAATAAGCGCTATAATTATTTTTCTTTCCACTAATTTTTTATTACTGTCAGAAACAAGAAAATGAGTACTCTGATAAAATGAACCATCCATGATAGATTCAGTGACTTGCTTAGTATCATTATTATCAATTGTATAAGGAATATTTTTAGATTCTTTTTCTACTACTGCAACTTTTTGCACCGCTGGATCTGGCTTTGACTTTGGCAAAACTTTGTGCGCAGGATATACGCACGCAACAATTAATGGCTTAATCAAGCGATCCATTAATGTAGGTAAATAAGTCAGAATATAACGTGCATGGTTATCTTGATTTACAAATTTTTCGCGGTGCGAAATCCTTTCAGCTTCAGGATAAATGATATCAGTGGATTGAACCAGATACTTATCAACAATGCTAGAAAGCCAAGCGTCCTCCAATGATTGATCTGCATGCTCTCCAACTAATGAATCTAAACTATCACAAAATCTTTCGGAGAAAAACTCATAATAAGAACAAGCAATAGCAAATTCATGCAAAGGATAACCGCGGGTACATATATGTATTATGCCTGTATCTTCATTTAAATGCAGGGTATAAGCATTTTGCCCTGCTTGCCAACGCATTTGTGGCGTAGGCGCAGCATGTAATGTGCCTATTGCTCTTCCCACATCATAGGGACATTGAGCCGCAATTGCCACGTTTTGTTCCGTAGTGCTAATAAAATCTATAGTTACAGGCCTTGCTCTAGATGAAAAATGATTAATATTATTTAACCATTCTATACCTGTCACTCTGTTTACAACAGACAATTGAAATTCTTTGAACAACACTTCTCTTGCCGTTTCTAATCCTTGACGATGTGCTCGTATCAACCAGCGGCAAGCGGTCGCTTTAGAATCATAAACTTTAGAACCTATACATTGATAATCATCTTCCGCTGTTTTTGCCTCACACATGGGCTCTGCCAATCCAAAACCTTCTACCTTTAGATAAATAATACCTAAAATGAATTCTGCAACAACACATTGTTGCTCAGCTGACTCTTTTATTAACTTATAACCTTCAACAGTATCTAACTCCTCATTATCTGCACCTATAATTTTACACAAACCAGTCACAGCGATGGCATCTAAATTACCTTTTAATGTTGCTGCTTCTAATGCAGCTGTATTTTCTATAGTAACACTGTTTCTGTAGTCAGGACCTTTCGTTAACCATAATTGAATAAGACCATCTTTACTAAAATTATCATCGTCAAAAACACGATTATTTATCTCATCTTTATCTGCTAAATCTGGTCGTGAATATCGGAATGGCAATCGCTTAGTCCATGGTGCTAATAAATCTCTCGTGCTGGTATCAAACGCAGGTTTACCTTGGATATCCAACGCTGTTAATAGTTTTGGATAATTGGCGATTTTTCTATTCTGATCACACAAAGAAACTTCACGGAATAATTCATAAATCATCCACTGGTTTTTTAAATTAATTTTCTTAGCAAAAACAAGAGTAATAGTTGCGGTATTCTTTCCGCTCGCAACATGCACGCTGTTAAATAAAGCTTTCACTAGCGCCAATTCTATATGCGTAACAGCGATAACAAAACAAAAAGGCCTTTTTGTTTTGTCAGTTAACGTAGAAGTAAATAAACATTTAAGAAAATCACCATTCGTCTTAAATGATTCAATAAAATTTTGATCTATTATAATAGAAAAAGAGGGGTTATTAACCACCGTATGCTTTGTGTCTTTCGCTATTGAATT
>LSTE01000075.1 GCA_001644445.1 Gammaproteobacteria bacterium SCGC AG-212-F23 | reverse complement strand
ACCGGATTTAATAATTTTGCCTTTTGCCATGATATGGACAACGTCGGGCACAATATAATCAAGTAAGCGTTGATAATGTGTTACCACAATGAAACTACGTTTGCCATCACGAAGGCTATTCACGCCTTTGGCAATTGCTTGTAGTGCGTCTACATCTAACCCAGAATCTGTTTCGTCCAGAATACATAATTGCGGTTCTAATAAAAGCATTTGCAGTACTTCATTACGTTTTTTTTCACCACCCGAGAAACCTTCATTAACAGCGCGATGCAAAAATTTTTCATCCATTTGTACTTCACGCATTTTAGTTTTCACGAGAGCAAGAAAATCCATAGCATCAAGTGGAGGTAAGTTTTTTATTTTACGCAGACTGTTCAATGCCGTTCGCAGAAAATACATATTATTGACGCCTGGAATTTCTATTGGGTACTGAAATGCTAAAAATACGCCTAATGCAGCGCGCTCTTCTGGTTGCAGCGCTAATAAATCATTATCATTAAATAAAACATTGCCGTCAGTCACTTGAAATTGATCACGCCCTGCTAAAACATTGGCGAACGTACTTTTACCAGAACCATTAGGGCCCATGATGGCATGCACTTCACCTGGATGTATAGTTAAATCAACGCCATGTAAAATGGATTTCACTTGTTCTTTTTCATCTTGAATACATACATGTAAATTTTTAATAGCTAACATTAGCCTACACTCCCCTCTAAACTGACTTCTAATAACTTCTGTGCTTCTACCGCAAATTCCATCGGTAATTCGTTAAAAACTTGCTTGCAAAAACCATTGACTATCATGGATACAGCATCTTCTTCTTTTAAACCACGTTGACGGCAATAAAATAATTGGTCTTCGCCAATCTTAGAGGTCGATGCTTCATGTTCTATTTTTGCAGTAGGATTTTTGATTTCCATGCAGGGGAAAGTGTGAGCACCACAAGTGCTGCTTAACAATAATGAATCACATTGCGTAAAATTTCTGGCAGCTGATGCAGTGGGTAAGACGCGCACTAGACCGCGGTACGTGTTTTGACCGTAGCCTGCTGAAATACCTTTAGAAATAATAGTGCTACGTGTGTTTTTGCCTATATGGATCATTTTGGTGCCGGTATCTGCTTGCTGGCGATGATTAGTGAGTGCAACTGAATAAAATTCACCGACAGAATTTTCGCCTTGCAAAATAACGCTAGGGTATTTCCAAGTGATTGCAGAACCTGTTTCGATTTGTGTCCAGGAAATTTTAGAATTTTTCCCGCGACATGCGCCGCGTTTGGTAACAAAATTAAAAATACCGCCACGACCTTCTTCGTCACCGGGATACCAGTTCTGCACGGTGGAATATTTAATTTGCGCATTATCTAAAGCAATTAATTCTACGACCGCGGCATGGAGTTGATTTTCATCGCGCATAGGGGCAGTGCAACCTTCTAAATAACTCACATAACTATGGTCATCAGCAATAATTAATGTCCGTTCGAATTGTCCTGTGTTGGCTGCATTAATACGAAAATAAGTTGATAATTCCATAGGACAGCGCACACCTTTAGGAATATAAACAAAAGAACCGTCACTAAATACGGCAGAATTTAATGCCGCAAAAAAATTATCGCGATAAGGCACCACTGTACCTAAATATTTTTGAATCAATTCTGGATGTGTTTGTACTGCTTCTGAAAAAGAGCAGAAAATGACACCGGCTTCTTTTAACTTTTCTTTGTAGGTAGTTGCAACAGATACGCTATCAAATACTGCATCCACTGCAACACCAGCAAGTTTTTCATGTTCGTGTAATGGGATGCCTAATTTTTTATAAGTTTCTAATAATTGTGGATCGACTTCCGAAAGATTTTTCGGCGCATTTTTTTTAGATTTTGGTGCGGAGTAATAAATGATTTTTTGATAATCAATATCAGGATAATGCAAGTGCGCCCAGCGCGGTGGTTTGCAGGTGAGCCAATGTTGATAGGCTTTTAGACGCCATTGCAATAAAAAATCCGGTTCATTTTTGCGTTGAGAAATGTTACGAATTACTTCTTCAGAAAGTCCAGGTGCAAAATTATCTGATTCAATAGGTGTGACGAAGCCATAAGCGTAACTTTTATCGACTACCTCTTTGATAAATTGATTCGTCATTTAATTTTATGCCTGTAAATGAATAGGAACACCGCGGAATGTTGTTAAATTCAGCGGTCGTGTTAAGTCGGTGAGAGTAAAATTTTTAAGTGTGGCTAAAATCACATTATTAATTGTTCGCCAGTTTTCTTTTAGATGACATAAAGCATCTAACGTGCAGCTATTATTGTGGTTGCAGCATTCTGTCATGGCCACATTGCCCTCGATGGCAGTCACAATATCACTCAAGGTAATTTCACTGGCTGGTTTGGCTAATTTATAGCCACCTTCAGCGCCGCGTAGTGAACACACGAGTTTAAATTCTGCCAATATTTTCAATAACTTACTGACGGTTGGCACTGATAAATGTACCGCTTCCGCAACTTCTGCAGCACTTAGCACTCGCCCAGGGGAAAGCGCCAGATGCGTCATAATAATTGTCGCATAATCAGTCAATTTTCCTATTCTAAGCATATTCTGTGCCCAGCTACGGTTAAGGGATGCATATAGTACTACATATGTACTATATATGTATAGCTTAAGATTTTGTTAAGGAAAAATTGGTAAAATAACAACACATTATTTAAGAGTATGATGACTTATGACTGCAATGAGACAAATTTTACCTTTGAAGAGAGGGGTAGATACTACCTGTTTATTGAAATTGTTGAATCAAAGCATAGTGCAACGAATTCGGTTATGCGGGGTTAATAATAAAGCACTGGTTGAAAAAATTGTGACAGGAGAAGTGGAGGGGCAACATTTTTCAGAATTAAAATCAATTATGGATAATCGCACACACAATATAGCCACGGTTATTAATCAAGTAAAGCAAGAGTGTATCAAGATAGCATTATTGCTTAAAGATGAAGATATTTTTGGTATTCTAACGGATATTGTGCGCTTAGATATTTATTATGGTAGCGTTAGACAATTTTGCGATAGGGTTCATCATTATCTTGGTGTAAATAATATTAAAAAAATTTATTTTAATGATAATAAAGATAATTTAGATAGTAAATCCATTGTCAAGGATAATAAATCCGCATTAACAAATATGAGAAATGAAATGTTGCGTGGTTATTCATGCAATGAAATCATTTATGATAATTTTCACGAAAAAGGTGCAAAAGATATTGTTTTAGCATATGCGTTTTGTGTTTTAGGTGTTGCAATAATCAAGAAATATGCTTTTAGCAATCTGATAAAGACTAATCCCTCTCTAGAAAAAATAATTACCTATACTGCTATAGGATTAACTTTAGCAATGGTGCTAAGTTTATTCATGTTTTATCGGGTGAGTAAAACCAAGAGAGTCAAATATTCATCGGAAGAAATTGATGATATTTTTGGTAAAGCATGTTTAAAATTTCTTGTGTCAAAGAACCGACTGGAATTTTCACAAAAATGTCCATTGCTAACAGAAGGGCTTAAGCAGTTTAGTTTTTTTGAAAATGCGAGTGAAATTTATCAAACAAAAGCGGTCGCAGCTAATACGTCGGTAACCGTTAGAAAATTTGTTGTTGCTTCTAGTAAAAGTTAATTAGGAATACCACTCATTTAATTTTTCCCTCAGCTCTTTGATCCCGGTATTTTTCAAAGCCGAAAACGCCTGCAATGTCACTGGATTTTGAAAACAATTCACTGCATCGGAAACGTCCAGTAACGTTTTTGCAATACCACTTTTAGATAATTTATCAGATTTATTTAATAAAATATGCACTGGCAAATTGCAACTGCTGCACCACATCAATAGCTGCTGATCAAAGTCCTTTAGAGGATGCCGAATGTCCATCACTAAAAGCAAACCGCGTAAACATTCACGCGAACGTAAATAATTATCCAATAATGCTTGCCAATTACGTTTGATCTCATCAGGTACTTTGGCATAACCATAACCTGGTAAGTCAGCCAGACGACGATGCTCATCCAGCGCAAAAAGATTAATATGTTGTGTGCGTCCAGGTGTTTTACTGACACGTGCTAAATTTTTATTATGTGTTAAGCAATTCAATATACTGGATTTGCCTGCATTAGAACGACCAACGATAGCGACTTCGATACCTTGATCAGCAGGTAGTTGTTTTAAGTTGGCAACGCTCAACATAAACGCAGCATGGTTATAATGAATGATTGTCATTTATTTTCTTCCTATATAATAGTGACAAGTATACAATATCCGCCCATGACAAACACCTCTATAGATTCATTAAATGAAGCACAACGCCAGGCGGTCACAGCGCCACTCGGGCATTTGCTTGTATTGGCGGGTGCCGGCAGCGGCAAAACACGCGTACTGGTAGATCGTATTGCTTGGCTAATTCAAAAAGAAAATATTTCATTGGCTAATATTTTAGCGGTGACATTTACCAACAAAGCCGCACATGAAATGCGTTCCCGTGTAGAGCAATTGTTGCAAACAACTACGCGACATATGTGGATAGGGACTTTTCATAGTTTAGCGCATCGCTTATTGCGTATGCATTGGCGTGAAGCAAATTTACCAGAAACATTTCAAATTTTAGATTCGGATGATCAATATCGTTTATTACGACGCGTCATTGTCAGTTTAGGTTTAGATGAAGACAAATGGCCACCACGACAAGCGCAATGGTTTATTAATTCTAAAAAAAGATGAGGGCTTAAGCGCGCAACATATACCTGACTATGGCGATGTTGCTGCACGTACCTGGATTAAAGTATATAAAGCATATGAGGAAGCATGTCAGCGCGCAGGCTTAGTCGATTTTGCAGATTTACTTTTGAAAGTGCATCAGCTTTGGAGTAACCATCCAGAAGTACTGGCGCATTACCGTGAACGTTTTCGTTGTATTTTAGTGGATGAATTTCAAGATACCAATGCTATTCAATATGCGTGGATACGTTTGCTTTCTGGTACACATAATTCTGTTATGGTAGTGGGTGATGATGATCAATCGATTTATGGTTGGCGTGGCGCTAAAATCGAAAATGTACAGCGGTTTACGACGGATTTTCCTGGCGCACTGACTATGCGTTTAGAACAAAACTACCGATCCACCGGTACGATATTAAATGCAGCAAATGCATTAATTGAAAATAATTCTGGTCGCATGGGGAAAAATCTATGGACCGCAGGCACTGACGGTGATTTGATTTCTGTGTATGCCGCGTTTAATGATTTAGATGAAGCACGTTATATTGTCAATCGTATTCGCGAATATCAAAAACGTGGGAAAGCATTGCGTGATATCGGTATTTTATATCGTTCTAATGCGCAATCACGCGTGCTCGAAGAAGCATTGATTCAATCCGGTGTGGCTTATCGTATTTATGGCGGTTTGCGATTTTTTGAGCGCGCAGAAATTAAAGATGCATTAAGTTATTTACGTTTGCTTGCTAATACACACGATGATGCTGCATTCGAACGTGTTGTGAATACACCTACTCGAGGTGTGGGTGATCGCACTATTGTTGCATTGCGAGAACACGCACAGCAACAAAATGTATCATTGTGGCAATCGGCAGAAACATTGCTAGAACAAAATTTTTTCCTTGCACGTGCTGCCAATGCGCTACAACATTTTCTGCAACTGATCCAAACATTGATTAATGATACTAAGGCCTTACCCTTGTTTGAACAAGTTGAACATGTTATTCATAACAGTGGTTTGATTGAGCATTTTCAAAAAGAAAAAGGCGAAAAAGGATTATCCCGTTTAGAAAATTTAGCGGAATTAGTGAGTGCCGCACGTCAGTTTGATAGCGATGCCGCCATGGAGGCAATGTCACCGTTATCAGCATTTTTAGCTTACTCTGCATTAGAGGCTGGTGAGGGACAAGCAGATAGATTTGAAGATAGCGTGCAATTGATGACGTTACATTCTGCAAAAGGTTTAGAATTTCCAATCGTATTTTTATGCGGATGCGAAGAAGGTTTGTTTCCACATCATATGTGTCAAGATGATCCCGATAAACTCGAAGAGGAACGTCGTTTGTGTTACGTAGGCATTACCCGCGCGATGGAAAAATTATATTTAACCTATGCGGAAGTCAGACGTTTACACGGTAAAGAAATGTATCACCGCGCTTCGCGTTTCTTACGTGAAATTCCCAAAAAATTAATTGATGAAGTGCGTGTTAAAACCACCGTCATTCCTAGTTCTGATTTTTCCTCTACAAAAAACAAATCATTACACAAATCATTCGACCCCGATTTTAGCGACGATACTGGATTGCGAATTGGCCAACACGTTACCCATCATCAATTCGGCGAAGGCGTGATTTTACAATGCGAAGGCCGCGGCGAACATGCGCGCATTCAAGTGCGTTTTGCACAAGCGGGGACTAAGTGGCTAATCGCGAGTTTTGTGGCGGCAGAGTAACACCTTGGTTGTCATGGAAGAGCAGGTTGGTAATAGATTTACCTTGATATTTTACCATGGCATGGTAAAATATCAAGTATGAAATATCAAAAACGGTTATTAGAAGCCAAATTATATCAACTTAGTAAGCATTTCCCCGTGCTGGTGGTAACTGGTGCTCGTCAAGTGGGTAAGAGCACACTTTTAAGACATTTGTTGCCTAAGACGGTGGAACATATCACTTTTGACCCTCTTATTGATATTGGTAATGCACGGCAAGATCCGGAGCTTTTTTTAGATCATTTACAGCGCCCTGTGATTTTGGATGAAATTCAGTATTCGCCCGCCTTATTGTCAGTGATTAAACGTCGAGTGGATGAAAATAAAATAGCCGGACAATATTGGATAACAGGCTCACAAAATTTTAGTGTGTTAAAAAATATTTCTGAAAGCTTAGCTGGGCGTGCAGCTGTTTTATCATTATATCCAATGACATTATCAGAACGTTATGATCATGCAACAGCATGGTTTGTGGATTTTTTAAAAAACCCACAAACATTTTTAACACAATTAAATCACAGAATATTACCTGAAAAATCCGAAACACTTGCTGCTGTTTTATGGAAAGGTGGTTATCCAGGATTATTAGAGTTAGACGAAAATTTGCAAGCTGATGCATTAGATTCATATTTACATACTTATATTGAGCGCGATGTACGCTTATTGGCAGACATTAATGATTTACAAGATTTTTCACGTTTTGTGCAGTTACTCGCGAATTTGACCGCGCAAGAAATTAATTGTTCTCAATTGGGTCGCGATGTTGGTATTTCTTCGCAAACGGCCAAACGATGGCTGAATTTATTGAAAGATACTTATCAATGGATAGAGTTGCCTTCTTATTCTGGTAATACAATAAAACGTATCAGCACAAAAAATAAAGGTTATTTTGTTGATACGGGCATGGCTTGCCATTTAATGCATATTTCAACGCCGAATGCGTTGTTAGGCCATCCACGGTTGGGTGCTTTGTTTGAAACTTATGTGGTTAATGATCTTTTGCGTCAATTGCCACTCATGCATGGCAAACCTGCTGTTTATCATTGGCGTTCTCATGGAGGTGCTGAATTAGATTTATTATTGGAAATAGATAATATTTATTACCCTATTGAAATTAAATGTAAGACCAGACCGACTTTGGCTGATACACATGGTATTCAAGCTTTTCGAGAAACGTATCCTGACCTTAAATTTGCACCCGCGTTGGTTATTTGCGCGGTTGAAAAAATACAAGCGTTAGGCAAAAATTGTTTTGCTGTGCCATTTGATCTTGGAGGATAACAAAAAATGGATATTCTAAAAACCTTACAGTTGAAATCAAAGAACCCAGGTGCATGCGCAGGTCATGATGCTTGGTTTGCTAGCAAAGACGCCGGTGAATTTATTTCTTATAATCCGACGAATCAAACACCAATCGCATCGGTTTATAACGCATCATTTGAAAATTATGAATATATTATCAAACAGGCGCAAAAAACTTTTTTACATTGGCGCACGGTGCCTGCGCCTAAACGTAGTGAAATCATTCGTGAAATAGGTATTATTTTGCGAGAAAATAAAAAATACTTAGGCAGTTTAGTTTCCTTAGAAACAGGAAAATCAAAACAAGAAGGTGAGGGCGAAGTGCAGGAAATGATTGATATGGCAGATTTTGCTGTAGGACAATCACGTATGTTATATGGCAATACGATGCATTCGGAACGTCCAGACCATCGTATGTATGAACAATGGCATCCACTCGGTGTGGTAGGTATTATGCCTGCGTTTAATTTTCCTGTTGCTATTTGGGCCTGGAATGCTTTTCTTGCAATTATTACAGGTAACACCGTCATTTGGAAACCTTCTGCTAAAGCACCATTATGCGCTATCGCCGTGCAGCATATTTGTAATGCAGTGACTAAAAAACACGAACTGTCAGGACTTTTTTCCTTACTGATTTCTTCAGAACATTTGCTTGGCGAAAGAATGGCGAATGATAAACGTATTTCATTAATTTCGTTTACAGGATCATCTACTGTCGGTGCAAAAATCGCAGAAGCTGTTGCTAAACGGTTTGGTAAATCTTTGCTTGAATTAAGTGGCAACAATGCCATCATTATAGATGAAACTGCTGATCTAAAGCTTGCAATACCTTCAGTGGTATTTAGTGCAGTGGGTACTGCAGGACAACGTTGTACTAGTATACGACGATTATTGATTCATGAATCGATTTATGAAAAATGCATGAATTCACTTAAAAAATCCTACCAAAAAATTACTATAGGCGATCCCCTGGATCCTAAAAATCTCATGGGCCCTTTGATTGATAGGTCGGCTGTGGAAGAATTTGCAAAAGCAATTGTAGAAATCAAACAAGCCGGTGGAAAAATTTTATTTGGCGGCAAAGTATTGGCAAGGGCGGGCCATTTTGTACAACCCACGTTAGTTGTTGCAGAAAATCATTGGGATATTGTACAGCGTGAAACTTTCGCGCCTATTCTTTATTTGATCCCATTTAAAAAATTTGAAGATGCGATTGCCATGCAAAATCATTCATCTTATGGCTTATCATCTGCATTATTTACCAACTCGTTAAAAAACGCGGAATTATTTTTATCTGCACGTGGTAGCGATTGTGGCATCGCTAATATTAATATTGGTACGTCGGGTGCTGAAATTGGCGGTGCGTTTGGTGGTGAAAAACAAACTGGCGGTGGGCGTGAAGCGGGATCGGATGCATGGAAAGTTTATATGCGTAGGCAAACGAATACTATCAATTGGAGC
>LSTE01000074.1 GCA_001644445.1 Gammaproteobacteria bacterium SCGC AG-212-F23 | reverse complement strand
TGTGTGAAAATATTTCCAAAAATTGCTTTCATTAGCTGTGTCATTGCATTAATCGTAATTGGTTTAGGTGCATTTACCCGCTTGATTGATGCAGGTCTTGGTTGCCCTGATTGGCCTGGATGTTATGGTCATTTAGCTGTACCACACACGTATTTGGCGCAAAAATTAGTGGCATTGGAATATCCAACAACACCTTTAGTCATTTATAAAGCATGGGCAGAAATGGTGCATCGTTATGCAGTAGCAGGACTTAGTTTATTTATTTTTTCAATTATTATTATGATTATTTCTGTAAAAAAATTACGTACCCGCGCCAATATTATCTTTTCATTATTGTTATTAGCATTATTGGGTTATCAAATCATATTAGGGCAGTGGACAGTGACCTTAAAATTACAACCTATCATTGTTACGCAGCATTTAATAGGTGGTTATTTAATATTGACGACCTTGTGGCTGATTTTTTTAGTCAATCGGGCTAAATTTGGCTGGAATCCAGATAAGAAATTATTGCCATGGGCTCTAGGCGGGTTAATTTTGGTGTTTTTACAGATTATTTTAGGTGCTTGGACAAGCACGCATTATGCTTCATTAAGCTGTCCTGATTTTCCTTTTTGTGTGAATAACCAAACCATGCCAGTGTGGCACATAAAAGATTTATTAACAGTTAAAACGATTATGCATATGGCGCATCGTGTTGGCGCAATGGTTGTGACGATTTACCTTTTTTGTTTCGCTATGATTGCCATAGTTCGTTTGCGGTTAAAACCATCCGTCAATAAATTATTTATTTTAATTTTATTTTTATTGATTATGCAAATTGGCTTAGGCATGAGTAATGTTTTATTTAAATTACCATTAGCGATTGCCATCAGCCACACGGTAACGGCAGTATTATTGTTTTTGGCATTAGCAACTTTGAATTTTAATTTACTTTTTAAAAAGGTGACACATGGTTCGTGATTATTTTGAATTATGTAAGCCGCGCGTGGTTATGTTAATGCTGTTGACTTCTTTGGTGGGTATGTTGCTCGCGCCTACTGAACATTTATCTTTGAATATTATATTTTTTGGCAATCTAGGGATTGCGTTAGTTGCAGGAGCTGCTGCGACTTTAAATCAAATTGCAGATCAACATCTTGATAAAATAATGGGCCGCACACAATCTAGGCCTATTGCACAAGGAAAAATTTCTACGAAAGAGAGTGTTATTTTTGCATCTATTATCGGTGTTTTGGGTATCTGTATTTTAATTTTTAAAATTAATTTATTGACTGCTTTTTTGACTTTTTTATCATTGATAGGTTATGCCGTATTTTACACGCTCTATTTAAAACATGTGACGCCGCAAAATATTGTTATTGGTGGTATTGCAGGTGCTGCACCTCCTTTACTGGGTTGGACAGCGGTCACAGGGAGTGTAAGTTCTTTCAGCTTGTTGCTGGTATTGATTATATATGTATGGACGCCGCCACACTTTTGGTCTTTGGCGATTTATCGTTTGGAAGATTATGCGAAAGCCAATATTCCTATGTTGCCGCACACGCACGATATTCGCTATACCAAGTTAAATATTGTGTTATATACCGTGTTATTATTGTGTGTTTCTTCTCTGCCTTATATAGTACAAATGTCTGGGAAATTGTATTTTATTGGTATTAGTTTAGCTAATATGGCTTTTCTTTTTTACGCGATTCGGTTATATTTTAGCAACAATAGAAAATATGCGATTCAAACATTTCATTTTTCGATTTATTATTTGGGCATTTTATTTACTTTATTGTTAATGGATCATCTGATATGAAAAAAATTATTTTACTAGCTGTTATCACTTTTGTTGTAGTCATGATAGTTAAAATGATTGTGCCTGCTAATATTGCAGGGCATGCTAAAATTAATGGTGCCGAATTATCTACCGCACAAGCCATTAATGATTTTAAATTAACAGATAATCAAGGTCATTCGTTTTCAAAAAAAGATTTACAAGGCCATTGGACGATGGTCTTTTTTGGATTTACTAATTGTGGGATGGTATGCCCAACCACATTGGCTGCTTTGAATCAAATGTATCAACAGCTTGCAAAAGAATTACCTAAAGATGTTTTACCTAAAGTGATCATGATCTCAGTCGATCCTGAAAGAGATTCCGCAGCTCGTATGAATGAATATGTAAAATCATTTAATGCTAACTTTATTGGCGCACGCGGCGAACTTTCCCAAACATTAGCGATGGAAAAACAATTTCATGTTGTTGCAGCCAAAATGGATGCCGAAGGCCAAGGGAAAAATCATTACACAGTCAATCACAGTGCTGAGATCATTGTGATGAACCCAGAGGCTAAAATTCAGGCTTATTTATCCTACCCACACGATCCTCAGCGTTTAGTGAAAGATTACAAAACAATTATTGGACGTTCATGAAATATTTTATCATTTTTTTCGTATTTCTTTTTTTGCTGGGTTGTTCTCCTTCCGAGAAAACATCAGTGCAAGATATTGAACACCATACTTATTCTATGGATCAGCTACAAGGAAAGTGGGTGATTGTTAATTATTGGGCTTCTTGGTGTGGTCATTGTCAAGATGAAATTCCTGAGTTAAATCATTTTTACCAACATAATAAAGATAATAATATTATTTTTTTGAGTGTGAATTACGATCATATTGCTGTTGATGAATTAAAAAAAATGGCAACTCAATACAAAATCGAATACCCCGTCTTAGCGGATGATCCAAAAAAAATATTACCCATTGATGAAATAGAAGCTTTGCCTGTGACCTTTGTTATTAACCCTAGTGGTAAATTAGTGGGAAAAATTTCAGGAACAAATACCGAGCAGTCACTTAGCAAAATAATGAATTACTTGATGCAACAAAGTCATCCCGAGCGTAGCGAGGGATCTCCTACTTAATAAGGTTTTTCTGTTCTTAAGCAGGATCGCCCATCAATCGCTCGTGCATTGCTGGTATTGGTTACGTGCTCGAAACGCGCCATCCGTGGCGCTTCGAACTACATCCTGTAGTTCACTCGCCCTACACCATTACCAGCAACACCCGACCGCTTGATGGGCGATTTCTAGGATGATAAAAACAATGAAGGGTGAATTCCTATGAAATTCAAATTTTTCCTAATAACTCTGTTATTCATCATCAGTGGTTCTACTGGCTTTTTTTTATATATAATTACTCATCGAGATAACATCGTAGAACCCACCTACGAAAGACAAACATTCCACTACCCCGCAACATTCGTTAAACAACTCCACGGTGATCCCGAAGCAGGAAAAAAAATCTTCACCGAATATTGCTCCACTTGCCACGGTGTCCCACCCAAAATTGCTGTTCACGCACCTTCTATAGCAGATAAAAACTATTGGAATGCATTAAAAAAACTCGGACTTCCTTATTTATTAAACAACACCATCACCGGCAAAGGCGCCATGCCCGCCCGCGGTGGTTGTTTCGAATGCAGCGATGAACAATTGCGAGAGACAATTAAATACATTTTAAAAACATCATCACCATAATTTTCCTCTTCAAAAAGGCGTTGTTGCGTAATTCATTTGATTCCGTCGTCGCGGGGTCCAGTGTCATCCCGAGGCGTGTTTTTTACGCCGAGGGATCTCCTGCTTACAGGGAGATCCCTCGCTACGCTCGGGATGACATAGCATTTTCCCCTTTGAAAAAGAGGGATTTATCAACATACGTGCGCAGCGCGCTTATCATTTTAGTTTTTTACCTGGGCTTGAAATTTGTTTTTTATCTTCTGGAGTTACTGTAGATGTTGTTGCAGTACTTCCTGATGCTGCTGTTGAAGTTGTTGCAGAAACCACTGGCGTAATCGCTATTTTTATCGTTGGAAGGTTGTATATGAACCGATGTTTTAACGTGTTGTGAAGTTTTTGCAGCGACCAAGGATTAGACCAAGGCATCAAGCCAAAAATCTCAATGCCGCAATCTGTGCATACACAACGACCACGCTTAAGCAACATGGGACTATGTACAAGGCCCGCTTTTTTGATTTCTTTTTCTAATGCGGGAGCATAAGGCCAAGATACACTTAGTTTGCGAAATTCATCAAAAAGTTTATTGTTAGCGATTTTATTAGTGACGATATGCTCAGCGTCAATATAAAGTTGATCTACTTCTTTGACCCATTTTTTATCCGCTGCAATCACTTTAATATAAAATTCGGCATCAATTTCACTACCTAACTTACCTTGTAATTCCAACATCCAATTGACACGTTGATAAAGGCGTTTTAATAATGCTAGCGCTCTTGCATTCACTTCTTCAATACTGTCTTTTTCAATAGGCACTCCTTCACGTGGAGATCCCATTGCTTCATAATTTTTTTCTTCGCGCCATTTAAGAAAAAGAGTTTTATTGGTAATATAATTTTTGGCGTGTTGCCAACCATAAAGCATATGTATCATTTTGATAAAATCAAGAAGACAGTTAGCTTGATCTCGATTAGGTGAAACTGGATTTTCCTGTGTTGATATTAATATTGCCGAATTAAATATAGTAGATAATGCTAGAGCAAGATTAGATTTCTCTAGCTTAACAAAATCTTTTACATAAGGATTAAGTGAAAACTTAATGAAAGGTTCATCAGGTAACTGAGGTAAAGTAATCTCATTTAACGGGTTAGAATTCATCAGAGTTTCTAAATCAGTCCAATTTCGTATGGAACCTTTTTGATAAGGCCTTTCAGGCGTGAACAAAGTAAATATAAGATTAAACATAGAGGTAGATGTAGAAGAAGGTTTTTTAATAGCCGCAGTTAATGCAGTCAAATCGGGTTTATTTCTTTCTTCATAATATTGTCTACCCAGGTTTATTAATTGAGTAATATAGGATTCACTAAATAATCTACCAATATATTTTCCATATTTATTCATTAAATGAATAAGCTTTCCATTAGGTTCTAAAATGGTTTGTTGATATATTGCTGCAAGTAAAACTTTAACCGGTTCTCTAATTGGATTTGTGTTAATTTCAAGATCTTCTTCATCAAACAGAGTGACTGGACGAAAACCTGTTACGCGGGAAGAAACAGCGATATCAGCCCATTTATCAATGAGTAATTGGGCAATTTCAGCTCTTTCTCGTTCTGTTGTTTTGACTTCATTGGGTAGATATTTTTTTACCGCGGCCTCTAAAGGGCAACATATTGATGATTCTCCATAGGGATCGCTTTCACCTTGAGTCGAGGCACCAGCTTGAATCAAGGCAACAGCAAGTTCCTTGCTGTTCTTGATTGCCCAAGATAAAGGAGTGTAAAGATGATAACCATCATGAAAAAAATCGTTACTCCACAATGCGTTAGAAGCAGTTGCTGGTAATAATGATTGCACTGCAATGGGTAAATCTTTTAATTTGACTGGCATATCCAACTCCAACTCGTTTTATCGTGTGTGTGATCTTGATATTTACCACCATTATAGCACACTAGAATACAGTTTTAATCTAATCGCATCTTATTGATTTTCAATAGTAAATTTATGTAATTTCAGCGAGATTATGTAGTGTGTTCTGGTTTTGTTAAAATTTCATGGAAAAGCGAATAGGTGTTGTTACATAAATATTTAAATGTCTCTCAAGCTTTTGCGTGCAGCTGTGTCATCCCGAGCGCAGCGAGGGATCTCCCTGTAAGCAGGAGATCCTTCGCCGCAAAAGACGCGGCTCAGGATGACATGAATTTTCCCCCTTTGAAAAAATGGAAATTTATCAACATGTGCCTAGCGCATACCTTATCTATTAACTTCTTCTTTCTTCGCCCAATTAATCAACCCACCTACCAGTAACATATCAATCTGTCTAGCCGAAAACTTATGCTGCAATTTTATAACGATATTTTTATCTTTCACCCGCGCAGTTATTTCTTTCCCTTGTTGAATCGCATTCGCAACATGATCAATCACAATGACATCACTCAAACTTAATTTATTATAATCATCCGGATTCACAAAAGTAAGCGGCACGATACCGAAGTTCACTAAATTCTGCCAATGAATACGTGCGAAACTTTTGGCAATGACCAGATGTAATCCCAAATAACGCGGTGCCAACGCAGCATGTTCCCGACTAGAACCTTGCCCATAATTATCACCGGCAATAATGGCATGACCGCCTGAAGAATGTAATTCTTGTGCACGTTTCGCATAAGATTTATCAATCACATCAAATGCAAACTCACTAATTTTAGGAATATTGCTGCGGTAAGGTAAAACTCGCGCTCCTGCTGGCATGATTTCATCCGTAGAAATATTATCACCAACTTTTAACATAATAGGTAGTTGAAAATCTTCTGGTAGTGGATGCAATTTGGGTAATGAAGCAATGTTTGGGCCTTTCACTAATTTTATCTTTCGTGATTCTTCTAATGATAGTGGTGCTTGTAACATAGAGCGATTGATGATGCGTTTTTTTGGCATTTTTATTTTTGGATAAGGAATATCAGATGTGCGTGGATCTGTGATAACACCTTTTAATGCGGAAGCTGCAGCTGTTTCTGGACTGCAAAGAAAAACACTATCTTCTTCCGTGCCTGAACGGCCAGGAAAATTTCTAGGAACAGTACGCAAACTATTGCGACCCGTGGCAGGTGCTTGACCCATACCAATACAACCATTACAACCTGCTTGATGCACACGTGCGCCCGCATGAATTAATTCGGCTAATAATCCATCGCGTGCCAATTCTTCTAATTGATTCCGTGATGTAGGATTTACATCAAATGAAACACTAGGATGTACATATTTTCCTTTTACCATATGTGCAGCAATAGCAAAATCGCGATAACCTGGATTTGCCGACGAACCTATGTAGGATTGATATAATTCTCGTCCTGCAGCTTCTTTGACAGTGACCACTTTTCCTGGACTAGAAGGTAAAGCAATTAAGGGTTCCAGTTGTGATAAATCGATTTCATCTTTTAAATCATATTTTGCGCCTTTGTCTGCAATAATTTCACACCAATCGTTTTCTCGGCCTTGTCCTTGCAGGAATTTAAAAGTTTCTTGATCCGAGGGAAAAACAGTCGCAGTTGCGCCTAATTCCGCACCCATATTTGCAATCACATGTCTATCCATAGCAGAGAGATATTTTAAACCAGGGCCATAATATTCAATGATTTTATCGACGCCACCTTTAACACTATGACGACGCAGCATTTCTAAGATAATATCTTTTGCACTGACCCAGTCAGGTAATTTTCCTTTGAGTTTTATGCCGAAAATTTTAGGCATTTTGACAAAGAGAGGATGGCCTGTCATGGCCATTGCTACTTCCAAGCCCCCAGCACCAATAGCTAACATTCCTAAGCAACCTGCAGCACAAGTATGACTATCTGAGCCTAATAATGTTTTACCAGGCTTGCCAAAGAATTCCATGTGTACAGGATGACTAACGCCATTCCCCGCACTGCTAAACCAGACACCAAAACGTTCTGCAGCGCTGCGTAAAAATAAATGATCATCTGCGTTTTTATAATCTTCTTGAATTAAATTATGATCGACATATTGCGCAGAAAGTTCGGTTTTAACATGATCTACACCCATGGCTTCCAACTCAAGCATTACTAAAGTGCCTGTCGCGTCTTGGCAAAGTGTTTGATCGATCTTTAATGCGATTTCTTGGCCGGCAGTCATTTCGCCGGAGATTAGATGGGATTGAATAAGTTTCTGAGCAACATTCATGGGCATGATGAGACACTCCTTTGTCTTTAATTCATGCAATTATCGTATCATATCTCTATCACTAGATCTATCTCATCATCAACTATGTTATTCTTTCTTGGGTTTGTGAGGCTGAAAGTTCGATGCAATTCTCCCTCTCCCGCCGCTGTAGCACTCAAAAAGACGATACACTTTCCAGCGGGAGAGGGTCGGGGTGAGGGCAAACAACAGCAAAGACATTTTAGTGACAGTTCCTTTCAATCCAGGTAATCTTTATATTGTTAACAATTATTGGAGATTTATATGCGTAAAATCATGATGATTGCTTTTGTAGCAGCTACTCTTTTAACGCAGCAAGTTTTTGCAGATGACATGGATTCTGTAGAAAGCAAGCCTTGTGGCGTAATAGCTAAGGCATGTTTGGCAGCAGGATATGCTAGAACAGAAGAGAAAAGTAAAAAGTTTTGGAAAGATTGTATGAAGCCTGTCATTCTAGGTAAAACAGTGCAAGGTGTCACCGTAGATGCTGCTACAGTAAAAGCATGCCAAGCCAAGAAAGTAGAACAGTTACAAAATGATCTACAAGATTTACAAAAAGCTATGTCATCTCATTAATTGGATTTTCCCTCACCCCAACCCTCTCCCGCTGTGAAGTTTATTTTACTTCATGATGCTCAGCGGCGGGAGAGGGGACTGTTTGATGAAAGTAATGTTGATTTTTTAGCTTTGTGGAAACTCGATAAAATAAATTATTTCTTTAGCATATATATTAACTCCCCCTCTCCCGCCGCTGTTAAGCATGAAATAAAATAAACTTCACAGCGGGAGAGGGTTAGGGTGAGGGTAAATAACGGTTCCTAATATTTCGCCATCTTAGCATCAATCTCATTCGCCCAAGCAGTAATCCCACCGCGCAAATTAAACACTTTTTTAAATCCCTGACTCATCAAAAATTCCGTAGCCCTACGCGAACGACCACCCGCATGACAATGCACAACAATATGCGCTTCCGAATTTAATTCGTGTAATCTTTCCGGCAATTCCTTAAATGGAATTAAATGCCCTTGCAAATTACAAATCGCAAACTCATCAGGATTTCTCACATCCAAAATAAAAACATCTGCTTTCGCATTTCGTAAAGCATCTAACTCTTGCACAGAAATTTCAGGGATAGTTGACATGATGCATTCCTCTAACAAATGGTATTATCAAGAATAAAAAATTTTTTATGGATTATTTAGTTTCAAGAAAATTATTTTATTGAGAGGTATTATATTGATTAATTAATAGGTTAGCAATCATAAATGAATTTTCAGCTAACTTGTGATCTTTATTATTTCATAATATTTTTTATATATTTCAACAAGATATATCTTTATAGGCTAATTTTTTATCATAGCCCAATTTAGTTGTATAATGAGGTATGGACAACCTGCTTTTTAAAATGAAGGAGGTGTCATGAAAATCAGTTATCGTAAAAATAATGCAATACAAGATACTGTGATGAATTTGACAGGCGGGTATCTTAGTACAGATGAATTAATACAAAAAGTAACATGCTGTCTTCACGACAACCAAACTATTCACACACTTAGCATTGAGAATTTTGATCTTTACGAAAAAGGTGCAGATGCATTGTTGCACGCTATTTTGCATCACAAAACACTTAAAAATTTATCGTTAATTAACGTGCGTATATGCTCCTATCCTGCTTGTAGCAAAGATGAGGATTTTTTCCCGCAGGATTTAGACAGAGCCGTAGAGCATTTAGAAATGATTTTACGCGATGGCAAGTTAGAAAATATTATGATAAAAAATCTAGCTTTTCATGATAGCACGCAACGTAGTTTTGAACATTTCGATATGGTAGATCCAACGGTCATGCGTGATATCCTGACTCAGGAAAAAGAACCCGTTTATTTAAAAGAACTGCTTAATTCCTTAACCCAAAATTCACATCTTCGTAAACTATCATTGACGACTGCTGATCTGGATGTCAGTAAGCAAGTCAACCTATTGAGAAAACATATCAG
>LSTE01000073.1 GCA_001644445.1 Gammaproteobacteria bacterium SCGC AG-212-F23 | reverse complement strand
GCGCTTCTAAAGCATCAAGCGTATTCATATGAACAAAATCAGCTAAATATTTTTTATCATTGGGTTTTTGTTTTTGCAAGTTTTGCAATTGTTGTGATATCTTCGGATCAGTGTTGCACAATCTCCATGCTATGCGCAGAAGCTCCTCGGCAAACAAAAGATCTTGCACTACTCCATCGCCTTTTTGATATCGTTCTGACAACATAATATATATCCCAGAAGGGTGTGGTTCTTCGGCGATTAAACGAAAAAACTTAAGAAAATCATCAGGTTGTATTTTTTTATGTTTTAACAATATAAAATAAAGATGTTTTTTGATAGCTGAAGGTAATGGTGTAGAAGGCCTGTCAAGTTTGTCCAACATTTTTTCTAGTTGTGCATAAGAAATAGAGAAAAATTTATCTTTTACTAGAATTTCAATAGCAATTCTTGAAGCCATTCCATTTGATTTATTCCAAGGTACACTGTGTTGTAGTGTAAAAATGCATGCATATAATAAATCGTGCAAAAGATTTAAGTCCAGCGATTGGTAAGAGTGATTTGCTGCTAACAAAATAGCAATAGTAGAGATAGATTGCGGGCTATTGCCTGAGTTTCTTACATGGAGATCAATGGTTGTTATGAGTGCATTATTTTCTTTGCTATCTCTCTGTAAAAGTTTTTTTTCATCGTTAAATAAACGCAATGCTTCGTAAGAGCCGCGGGCAGCAGCCCGTAGCAGCGGCGTATTGTTGTAAGAATCTCTACTAGATAATAAAATCGTATTGGTTTGAATACTTTCCCTGGCGAATGCAATATATTTTTGATAAGTATCCCAGCAATAGTTATGTCTAAATTTATTTTCACTGGCCAATAATTTGTGAAGAAATGTGTCGTCATTTTGGGTGTTGATTTTATGCATAGGGATTTTTGTGAGTAAGAAACGACAAGTATCAAATTGTCCGCATACTATAGCGTTATGGAGGGAGATATCTGGCCGCCTATCGAAATATTCTTGGCAAAATTTAGGGTATAAGTTAAAAAATGCTTCCACCGTTTCTTTGTTGCAACATACAGCCTTTTTTAAACATTCCTCACCATGGTATGTCAATAGGCCACTAAAATATTGTCTATCCATTCCATGCTGTAAAAATACAGAGATGACTTCGGCGCTATTTCTCCCCATCGTTGTTGTGTCAGGAATTAACATGGGGAAAACTGGTTGGACATTGTGAATCTGATCAACAACAACGGTTGCGCCATGACGCAATAAGATGCGTAATGTATTTGCGAGCGGGGTATTTTGGGTTAAATTATGTGAATAACCGTCGTCACCGGGTGTAATCACAATAGCATAAGCAATGGGTAGCATACCAAAATTTCGAGGACAAGAAAATTCTAACTTAGAAACATCCCCTATATTGTCAGCAATAATTTCAGCAAATATTACCGCTTTATTATCTCTATCATAATAAGTTCTCGAAGCAGCTACTCCAGCTAGAAAATACTCTGTTGCACTCATGGGATGATCCTTAGGGAGAAGAACCGCATCTTTCTCCGCAAGCATCATTTGTGCGCTTTTATTAGAAAATAATTTACTCCAAAATAATGGCGTCATATGAAAATCATCAATAATATTCGTTGCGGTAGCATGAGTATTCAAATAACTTAATGCCATGGCATCATTGCCATCTATGATGTAGCCTAAAAATTCGTAATGATGGTCTGGGACTGATGAGGTGACGCAGGGGGATTTGACATCTGCGACGGGTTCTTTGGAATCGGGTGATGATATTTTGGGCTTTGGTTTTTTATTTTTGAGGGTCGCTAAACATTTTAATCTAAATTCTAATAGAACAGTGCAAGTGGCAGGCTTTTTATAATAAGCTTTCGCAAAAAGTTGTTCAGCGCGTTCTGGTAATTTTGCTTTCTCTAAGTCGTGGGATCGCTCGAAAAGACCGCGTTGGATGTTAGCTTTAAATGTAGGGATTTTCCAGCTGCGTTCAACTAAGCTTGTTTTCAGCAAGTCTTGTTTAGGTAAGTAACATAAAATTTTTTGTATGACGTCACGGCCTCTGGTTTTAAAATAGTTTTGTGTGCAATTAAACGGTTGTAACCAATCGAAAGGGGCCCAGTATGTTACAACAGGAAGTGCACTATTATTTTTGATCAATATATCATTACGAGAACTAACTGTAGATAGGGTGGTGGTAGATGTAGTGATTGCATTGTCTTTAATCAGAATAGATCGATAAATGCCTACAGGATGTTGACTGAGAAAATAAAAGGAGTCATCGATCAGATCAAGTATAAGTTCTTTTGTATGTTCATTGGAGAAAACGACAGGATTCATTTGTTTTGTAAATAAAATAATGCGTTTTTTTAATAACAAACTGATGCTATGCATTATATATTCATCATTCGGTTGGACTCTATCATCTCTTTGTTGTTTTTGGGCATGGCGAATGACTTTGGGTCGCCATACTTCTTGAATCAGATGAAAAATGATGCCATTGTTAATGTTTAATATTTCTTTATATCCATGGGCCGCAAAAAAATGAAGTTCATGGAAATATATTTCATATTCTTTGCCAAATAAGTTTAAGCACACTGACTCAAATTCGTCATTCATGCAATCTACAGTTGAGGAAGTGATTATATTGGTAGGATTAGCCGCAGCTGTCAGTACTGCCATTGCTGTAGCGGCATAGATATTACTTTCTTTGATGGCATAATGATCTTGTTCTACATATTCTAGATACGAACGAAATCGCAGCGCTGCAATATCTGCAGTTGCTTGGGTGCTAGTAGTAATAATGATATTGTCTTTGCTATCTTTACTGTCTTTGTCTGGCTTATAATGAAATGATACCGTTGATGCACTCATTGCTGGCCTCGTTTGTGTCTATTTTCAAAGAATTATGCGGCAGTATACCATATGTTTGAAATTTACACAATAATACGTCGTCCTATTCGCAGAAGAAGCCGCGGGACGACGTATATTAGAGGAATTATACAAGAACGCCTTTACAAAGGGAGCTCGTGTCATCCTGAACCGCGCTTTTTGCGGTGAAGGATCTCCTGCTTAAGCAGGAGATCCCTCGCTATGCTCGGGATGACATGACGGATGAGAGTTTCTGGATAAATCGTTGCACTATCAAATATGTCCCCACCACAATGCCAATAAAGAACCCTAAATTAACCCCCACCGCATTTAAGTGAAAAATAAATGCAAACAAATAAGAACATGGAACACCAACCACCCACAAAGCAATTAAACTATGATACATAGGAATTTTAGCGTCACTCATACCGCGCAGTGCGCCTATAGTAGTGTTGCGGATATTATCGAAAATATGCGTGAAAGCGGTTAAATATAGCAATACACTGGCAAGATGAATAAATTCTGTAGATACGTTGTTTTTAACGAACAAATGAATAATAAATTGCGGTGCTGTCCAGCAAAAACAAGCGAGTATTAAAATGCATAAAGTGCCAAGCAAATTTGCATAGAGCGTATATTGCTTGATGAGCTTATAATTTTTCTGTGCAAACGCAGCGCCTGTTAATATGCCACAAGCTTGTAAGAAACCCATAGGCACCATCAAAAAGAGGGTGGAAATTTGCAAAACAATTTGCTGTGCCGCCAATGCTTCATGTCCTATGACGCCCATGAATAAGGTGAGTACGGTTAACACCAATAATTCAGCAACGCGTTGAATGCAAAGCGGTATGCTGATTGCCATAAATCGTTTAATAAAAATTAATTTCCAAGAAAATTTAAAAAATTGATAATGTTTTATGCCCGGATGTAATATTAAATAACTTATTTGCACGATGAATGCCATGATATAACTAATGGTAAATGCAAGACCCGCGCCTCGAATGCCTAGTGCAGGAAAACCCCAATGTCCTTGTACAAGTAAATAAGTAAACAATATGTTTAAGCTGCAACCAAACAGGGAAAAAATAAGTCCCATATGTGCTTTGTGCAAGCCCATGCATAATTGATTAACACCCATGCATGCTAGCATAGGGATAAAACCATAAGAAATCGCGTCATAATATACGCCGGCTAACACAGCAGCCTCTTTAGGTTGTCTGAAATAAGTAAAAATGAATTCTGCATTACGCATCAGTAATAAAGGTAAGAGAGAAAAAAGAATAGTTAAAACTACACCCTCATAAAAAATTTGCTTCACTTTTTCAGGTTGTGCAGCCCCCATAGCTTGTCCTATCAAAATAGAAACAGGTACCATGAAGGAAAATGCAACCATCATTAACATGGCAAAGCTACTATAAATTAATGCAGAAGCAGAGAGCGCGGCAGCCCCAAGTGCCATCGTTAAGATTAACGTATTAATAAATCCCGTAATATTATTAGCGGCATTGGCTAACATCACGGGAATTGTAAGATTTAGAATTTTCTTGCTAATGTCAATATTCATTTCTAACCTATAAAACAGCAACACTAAAAAAAATCATATGCGCAATCATTAATGGCATTAAATTGGGTATTTGTAAATACAAGATACTGCCTACTGTTCCCATCACCAAAGCACCAATCAGGGGGAAAACACCGCTAACACGGTTAGGCATTTGGAATAATTGCATATACATGAATAACGCAGTGGAGAGTAGGATAGCAGTTGCTTGTCCATATGGTAAAAAATAAGGCGTTAAAATACCACGAAATACAATTTCTTCGCAACACACTTGTCCAAATGCAATCAATAAAGCAATGGGTAGCGGTAATGCTTGCAATACATGTAAATAATGTCTAATCCAGCCACTGCGTACCATGATTAACCAGTGTTTGATATCCGTAGGAAATTGCCTAGGAAATAAAGTACGCATGATTTCAATATAAAAACGTCCAAGTAATGACGCTGTGCCCATCACACCTAAGCCAAGTAAGACACCATAGAGTAATAAATAAGGCGCACGTAAACTCATTGTTCCTAGTTTTGGGAAAGAGATATCACAGGTTTTTGCTAATATCACACAAAATAATAAATGCGTTAATACAATTAATGGTAATTCAATTACACCTTTGGCGATTTCATAGGGATAGTGGCGGCTTAGTGCAGCGTTTTCTGCCGCCTTGCCTGCAAAATAAATTATTTTATTTTTAATAAAGCGATAATACCCTATGATAAAAAGTAAAACTAAAATAAATTTAACTATAAATAATGCATCATAAGGCATATGAATACTCTCTTTTGTGTGTATATTGAGTGTTGGCTTTTATCATTTCCTGATAGGCGCATATATTAAAAATAACATGGGTAATGATGGCGGGAAGAATAGAGTGTGCGAATAATACTGAAGCAAGGCAACAAGTACCTAAAATAGTTTTTGCCAAAAATTGCCCCTTACCCATGGAAATATGCGATGCGCCAAATAGAATGACTGAAAATATTAGTACAGTATAGTTTAGCCATAACGATGGCATCAGTAATGAAAACTGCCATAAAAATCCGCGAAAAATAATTTCTTCACCAATTGCTACTAAAATAATATCTCTCAAATTGAATCCCGTAAGAGAGGCATCTTGTTTGGCATGGTGTTCGTGAATATTTTTTAAATTCGTTTTTCCGGCAAAATGGGAAGACGTCATGCCGAATTTTTTAGATGCAGTCGCTTGGTGATAAATATAGCGCGAGTTCATTGTTGCTTGTGGGGCATATTTTCTTCTTCTGAGTAAAATACGTTTAATGTAAAATTCGAATTTTAACGCAAAAATACCCAGTAAAACTGCGATTGGTAATGCAACAAGTTGTTTCCATAAAGGTGATAAAAATAATTCCTGAATAGGAAAAATAGTTATTCCAAAAAGAATAATAAAAAACTTCACTATCCATTGCAGCAATATACTATTCGTCCGCTTATGCGCAAACCAACGGCTATGAATATGACTGGCAATGTTAGAGCAGCCAAGGCTTAACATCAGCAAAATAGCGATGCCGTAAGTTTTTGCATCAGGGATAAGGGTGAGGATGGTCATGCTGTATCCCTTGATAGTTTGTAAAACGGCTATGATTCATAAAAGGTGTGCTAGGAAAGCATAATGATAATAAGTCGGGAGACCAAACACGCGGAACTACAAAATTTAAATCTTCCGCCTCTACACCAGTTAAATCATAAAAATATAATTCTTTGTTAGTGTCTCTGAAGGCGCGTACCAGTATCTTTAATGTTTCTTCACCTTCGCTATGCAAATCAGGCGGCAGTTGACTGGCGATGATTTCAGTAGTTTCTGGAAATTTATTTTCAATAAAATCGTAGCCATTTCCTGCTGCATAATAAGCCACGTTGCTGTCTAAATCGAAAAAATTTTCTGTGGTAGCGTGTGAAATATTTTCATTCGATAATTTCTTATCTAAAATTAACATGCGCGATAAGCCAATAATGCCGATCGCTTCTAAATAAGCTTTATACATAGCATCATTTAACTCAATGCTGGCGCCTAATCCTATAGTCACTCTAGGAATAGTATTTTCTGCACCTCGATAAAAGCAAGCGATGGAAAAACCAGGCATATCTGCATTTTTCAGCCAGTGAAATGAAAATTGATGTTGTTTTTCCGGGTTGTATTTATTGAGTAACGATTCTATGCTTTTAGTGCGTTCATCAAAAATGATTTTAGGAGCGATTTGTAAAGAGTACCAATGCCCCATAGCAGAATCGATTTGAATTAATTCCATGATGGCATTGATCAAGGCTTGATTTTTATCAGTGTGCGCAGCAGTACCTGTAGTCACAGCGGAGGCGATCCATGGTTCGCCTTGTAGCCGTTTTATTTTGTAACCCACTAGAACAAGTTGTGCTGGTACCCACAAATATTTTTTGTGTAACAGTGAGGATAATTTTACCCAAGTTAAAAGTTTGTCGGGAGTGATAGGGTCAAAAGGAAATGCTTTTTTGTCGTATTGATTTTTTTTGAAGTAGCTTATTTTGTCTAGATTGATGACATGTTCCCGTCTTTCTCGCATTTCGGCATAAGAAGCAAATTGGTACTCAGAAATTCCAGCTATCTCAGATAGCAATTGCGAGTAGCGTTCCACAGTTTCACCTAATGTGCGAATCACTGCTTCATTGAGTTTAATACCGCATCCACCTAAGTGATATGCGCCTTTACCAGGGTGTGGTACTTTCAATAGATGATGCACGCCTGTGAGTTCTGCGCCGGTGACAATGACTTTGGGATCTTGACTAGAACGTAGCATGAACCCAATTTCATTATCAATTCCGCACAGCTGCCCTTGCATGCGTGCTAGTAATTGCCGCGTAAAAATACTCATGCGTTCGGGTTTGGTAAAAAGATGAGATGTCATATTATTTATTCCTCAAGTAAGGACTGATAATCAAAATACAATTGGCTATTGTCACGGTGTTCCGTTGATCCGCAGACATGACATCCAGATACGCGTAAAATATCGTTAAAAATAATTTCCATAGTAGGTAGGTAAATGGAAAGCACTTTGCCTCTAGTGAATCCAGTGCCTGTGGCGAGATAATTTAAGATTTCCAGAGAAAGATGTGAGGCAAGCAGGTGCACCAAGGGCGATATAATCGGCGAATCATCGTGATAAATATTTTTGCTGATTAAAGCTTGTTTGTATTTCAAGTAACTCGTGTGTTCGCGTAAATTCATACTTATGCGTGTTTCAAAACAATTATAGCAAGGCCCTTGCGCAGCGGAAAACAAAGGGCCTATCAATAAAAATGGTCCATCGATTGCGCCATGTATCCACGGTAATTTTAATTCCTTAGCGATTAAATTAAATCGTGCGCTGATGATAGGGTTAACGTGTTGTTGCGCAAGTATTACGAAACAATTCTCGAGCGCAGTAAATTCAACTAATTTTTTTTCGAGAGCAAGTGCGTCATAAATCCAATCTTCTTTGGGGTCAAGTAATTCTTGAAAGATAGGATGATGATTACTCATGTGAATAATATTTTCGGCAGGGAAGTGTGGTTTTATCATGCGATCGATAGCATCTATAATACTATTTTCGCCTAAGAAAACTATTTTCCGTTGCGTCAAGTTTTCTGTGTTATAATTTCTCTGCATGACTGCAGGGCATGCTTCTTCTAAATAGTAATCTAATAAAGTTGTAGGTGAAGTTTCAATAGCACCCAACTCTCGCAGTTTATCTATAATGCTTTCAATTTCTGAGCTGGGGATATTATTTTTTTCTGAAATTTCTGCAATTGTTTTTTGTCCGTTTAAATCACGTAAAATGGAGAATAAATTATTTTTATCAGATTCATCGCAAAGAGTGAATGTGATAGGGTTCCAAACGCCGCGCCGTAATTCCACTATGTGCGCAGCATGCGGTATCAGTGAGTAACAGGGTTTAAGACGTAATTTTTCTGTAGTATTTCTCATAAGTGCCTCACAAAGCTAACCGGCTATGCCGGCAATAATAGTGTGTAGAATCGATTGATTGATGCCATCAAAATGCAAAGCATCATTGAATTCATTTTCGTAAAATCCGCCGCAATCAATACTGCCAAGTCCGAGTCCAATATTAGAAAGATGCACGTTTTGCGAGATGCTACCAATTTCTTGTAATATAAAACGTAATCCCTTGTTGCCATACTTGCGCATAGACTTCCATGGATGACCTACCATTAACAAAATATAATTTGCGCGTGAAAATGAAATTTGTTCATCTGTTATTGCCATGCCTGACAATAATGGTCTGATATGTTTTTCATCTTGAAATAAATACAATGCATCATCTGTAGGCAGATATTCATAGATGCCGCGTGTCAATCCTTTGATGTTTAATACGATTACAAAAAGTGAGACGGGATAAAGTCCGCCGCCACTGCTAATTGTTCTGAGTTTTACACAAATTTTACCGCCACTATTGGATCGCACGATTGCTTGCGAGCTCACACCATTGGCTGCGCGTAACACAGTTGCTAAATGTGGCAGACCAATACTATCGCCTGTATAGGTTGCAATAGAACGTCTGTTAAATATCGCTTCAGCTAGACTAATATTTAGAGGAATGCTATCAGGCAGTGAAATTTTGTGACTGTTACGCTCTCTTTTGTCCATTTTAGAAAGCATTGTTAATTCGCTGTCGGAAGTATAAATTTCCAAGCTGCCATGATTTTCAATGTCGCCTCGTAGTGTGTAGGAATTTATTAAAAACTCTTCTCCTAGATTGAGATGATTAAATCGATTCGCGTACTTCAGTGCATTCGGTCTAAAACCAATAGAGGGCGTCCATGCAATTAACGGGTTGTATCCGTTGGCATAGCAAGCCGCATTCATGATCGCAGATTGTCTGTTTTTATTCATAATAATCCCGTAAATTTTTTGAGAAAATAAAGTGGGCCAATATTGCAGCCCACTTTTTATCTGACTACTGACGAGTCGTTGCGCCGCATGAAGTACAGCAGCAACCAATGCTACAACCTGCACCCGGTAGAACCATGATTTCACGCATCAAGGCCTCTTGTGGTAAATATGCTAATGTAGCGCTGCGGTGGTCGATGTTATGCTCAACTTTAATTTGCATAAAAAAATACTCCTTAAGTAAAAAGGTTAATAAAGACTCGTTTTGTTGTGTGCATGAGGATGGGATTCTTTAGAGTAAAGAATTGAGTAAGGGTGGGTAGGTATAGTCATTATTATAAAGAGTAGAAAATGCGTGCATAGCGAGAGGTTTCTCGTTGCGCTAGTGATGACATAATGCATGACGTTGCTGCGCATTAGAGATGACACTATTGCAAGTAAGATCTACTCAGTATTGCTAGTTGGTGAGGTGTAACTAGAAGAGGACTTAA
>LSTE01000072.1 GCA_001644445.1 Gammaproteobacteria bacterium SCGC AG-212-F23 | reverse complement strand
GGGACGACGGACTCCAATGAATTGTGTAATAACGCCTTTTGTTATCTATTTCAAGAATAACAAATCGCGCTGAATCCTAACCCTTTTTTCTGAATGCCTTCAATGATTCTAGGTAAAGCTTCTACTGTTTGCTCGCGTTTATCATAACCATCGTGCATTAAAATCACTTGTCCTGCATGTACGTTTTTTAAAACCCAATCAACCATTTTCTCAGTACCGCGACGTTCGTAATCAAAGGAATTAAATCCCATGGCCACAGGCGCGATGCCTTGTGAGCGTATGTAATCTTTGACGTGTGGATTGGCCATGCCGTAAGGGGGTCGCAGGCAAACGGGTTTTTTGCCAATGGCTTTTTCGACTGCGTTTTGCGTATCTACGACTTCATGTTGCAATTGTGTGTTAGAGAGTCTAGTGAGCATAGGATGGCTCCAGGAATGATTGCCCACAGCGTGGCCTTCAGCAATGATTTCACGCACTAATTCGGGATATTTTTTTGCGGATGCGCCGACGACGAAGAAAGTGGCTTTGATATTATATTTTTTTAAAATCGCTAAAATTTGTGGTGTGTACTTTGGTGATGGGCCGTCGTCGAAGGTTAAAGTAACAGTGCCTTTGTCAGGTAATGTTTGTACGGCGAAGACGGTGAGGGGGAAAGTGAAAATGAGTAGTGAAATTAGAATCCGTTTTAGCATGCGTTGCTCCTTAAAGTATATCAATTCATGTTCTTAAGCAGGGGATCCCCGCTAAAAGCATGCGGGGATGACGGGCAAGAACCTCGCGGGGCGTGGATAAAAAACGTCGTCTCCCCTAGCTCCCATCAGGCTAGCATTTTCATCAGTCATGTTATTGCATCAGGAATTTTCCCCCGCCCTCGCGACGCACACCTCGTCATAAACCATGTTATTGTGCGGGGATTTTTCCTCGCCCCCGCGAGGCACATCTCGTCATCCCCGCATGCTTTTAGCGGGGATCTCCTGCTTAGAGAGAGATCCCTCGCTACGCTCGGGATGACACATTATTTCCCCACCGTAAAAATCTTCATCGAATTGGTTTTACCATGAATGCCAATCAAATCACCTTTGGTGATAACAACCAAATCGCCTTCTTTTAAAATAGCACGTTTTTGTAGTTCAGCAACAGCAGTTTGATTTAACACGCGTTTATCAATGTGTGTTGCATCAAACGGAATAGGATAAACACCGCGAAATAATGCCATACGACGTTGTGTTGCTTTATGCCGACTAAAACCATAAATAGGAATGCCGGATTTAATACGTGACATCCACAACGGTGTGGTGCCAGATTCTGTGAGAGAAATAATGGCAGCAATATTTAAATGATTTGCCGTGTACATAGTGGCCATCGCAATCGCTTCGTCTACATATTTAAAATGACATTCTAAACGGTGACCGGATATTTTGGTGCTGACATTTTTTTCTGCGCTTAAACAAATACGATCCATGGCTGCTACTGCTTTATCCGGATATTTACCGACCGCAGTTTCTTGTGACAGCATCACCGCATCAGTTCCATCTAAAACAGCATTGGCAACATCAGAAACTTCCGCGCGTGTTGGAATCGTACTGTAAGTCATGGATTCTAACATTTGTGTTGCAGTGATCACGGGTTTATTTAAAGAGCGCGCCGCTTGAATCAGCATTTTTTGTACGCCGGGTAATTCAGCATCGCCTAATTCAACACCTAAATCACCGCGTGCGACCATAATACCATCTGCTACTTGAATAATTTCTTCGATATTGGTGACGGCTTCTGCACGTTCTATTTTTGCAATAATACCTGCACTGCCACCGGCTGCGCGCAATAATGCGCGGGCTTCTTTGATATCATCGGCATTGCGTGGAAAAGAGATCGCAATATAATCAGCTTCTAAACGCACGGCTTCTTTTAAGTCGGCACGGTCTTTATCTGTTAATGCTTCTGCAGAAAGACCACCACCTAAGCGATTAATGCCTTTATTATTCGATAATTCACCGCCAACTAATACTTTGCAATGAATACGATTATTTTCGATTTTTTGTACTTGCATAACAATGCGGCCATCGTCTAGCAATAAAGTATCATCGACATAAACATCATTTGGAAGATTTTTATAATCTAAACTCACCGTGTGTTCAGTGCCGGCATGCGTATCTAATGCAGGATCTAAAATAAAAATCTGGCCTTCTTCTAAAAAAATCTTTTCATTTTTAAAACGCGCGATACGAATTTTAGGGCCTTGCAAATCTGCAAGAATAGCAATCGATCTTTCGTATTTATCCGCGAGTTTGCGTACCATGGCAATCCGTTTTTCATGTGTTTCCACAGTACCATGGGAAAAATTCGCGCGAAAAACATCAGCCCCTGCTTCAATCACTCGGCGTAACACATCCGGATCATCTAAAGAAGGGCCTAGTGTGACTACAATTTTAGTGCGACGTAAAATATTCATTTAAGTTTTCTCGGTTTGTTTTGCGTGTTCTTCAAGAGCAGTGATGGCAGGTAATGGCTCTCCTTCTAGGAAAGCTAAAAATGCGCCACCACCGGTGGAAATATAACTGATTTTATTGGCAACGCCATATTTTTCAATAGCGGCAAGTGTGTCACCGCCACCAGCGACCGAAAATCCTTTGCTTTCAGCAATGGCTTTAGCAATACCTCGAGTGCCTTCAGAAAATTGCTCGACTTCAAATGCACCTACAGGACCATTCCATAAAATAGTTTTTGCTTTTTTAATAATGTCTGCAAATTCTTTAGTGGTGTCAGGCCCGATATCAAAAATTTTTTCATTGTCATCAATTTGTGAAACTAAACGGATAGAGCTTTCTGCATCTTCTGAAAATTTTTCGCTGACGACGACATCGGTGGGGACGGGAATGGAAGCATTACGTTTTTTCGCTTCTAAAGTTAAGCGTTCCGCTTCGTCAATCAAATCAGGTTCATATAAGGATTTCCCAACGGTGTGACCTTCTGCGGCAATAAAAGTATTGGCAATGCCACCGCCCACAATCAAGGTATCGACTTTTTGTGCTAATTTGTCTAGCAAAGTCAGTTTGGTGGAAACTTTTGAGCCGCCGACGATAGCGACTACTGGGCGCGCGGGTTTTAACATGATCTTATGTAAAATGTCTAATTCATTGATGAGTAAAGGACCAGCGCATGAGAGGGGCGCATATTGAATAATACCGCAAGTGGAGCTTTCTGCTCTGTGTGCTGTGGCAAATGCATCCATGACGAATACATCACAGAGCTTAGCCATTTTTTCAGAAAGTGCGGGGCTGTTGTCGGTTTCACCATTGTTGAAGCGTACATTTTCTAGCAGTACGACGGAATGATTGCTCATATCAACACCATTGACCCAGTGAGTTATTAAGGGGACATCCATTTTTAGTAGTTTAGATAAACTGGCAGCAATAGGTGCAAGTGAGTATTGTGGATCAAACGTGCCTTCTGTAGGGCGTCCTAAGTGTGACATGATCATCACTTTAGCGCCTGCCTTGAGTGCAGCTTTGATGGTTGGAATCGCGGCACGGATGCGGATATCGCTAGTGATGCTGCCGTTTTTGAGGGGGACGTTCAGATCTTCGCGGATGAGGACGCGTTTATTTTTTAGTTTCAGGTCTGACATTTTTATTATTGTCATTTTGGGAGCTCCTTTTGCAAGCAATTTTGCTGAATCTATTGTATATTCGAATGAATTACAAGGGTGTAATGGGATAAATAATTTTTTTACGTGCCTGCGCCCGCGTGCGAGCCCGCGTCCGTTTTTTCATCAAAACTTCATGAAGAACTCACGAGAAAAAACGGACGCGGGCTCGCACGCGGGCGCAGGCACGAAATTCTGTAGTGAATAAATATATGAACATCATCCGACAATTCCTAAAACTTGAATCCGCAGGTGGCATTCTACTGTTAATCACAGTTATTACCGCATTGCTGGTGAGTAATACTTCTTTGAGCATAGTGTATAAAAATTTTTTTACCACACCGTTTCTAATTCGGTTTGGCGCTGTGAGTATTGAAAAAGACTTTTTATTCTGGATCAATCAAGGTTTGATGACTTTATTTTTCTTGTTGATTGGATTGGAATTAAAACGAGAGTTTGTCGAGGGTGAATTATCAGACGTTAAAAAGATTATTTTACCGCTAGGTGCTGCATTAGGTGGTATGATAATTCCCGCAATGCTTTATTGTTTTGTGAATTGGCATTCTCCTGCTTCACTCAAAGGTTGGCCTGTGCCTGTGGCAACCGATATTGCTTTTGCGCTGGGCGCGCTTTCTTGTTTTGGTAAGCGCGTGCCGTATACGTTGAAATTATTTTTATTGATGCTTGCGATTTTTGATGACGTGGGCGGAATTATCATTATTGCTTTTTTTCCCGGGTCTGGTATTCATACGAGTATTGCGGGTGTATTACTTGCGTTGATAGTGCCTTTACCCTTAGCTAAAAAATTAGAAACAGTGTTACATCCTTGGGTTGCGCTTCTTATTGTACCTTTGTTTGCGTTTGCGAACTCAGGGATTTCATTTGCAGGTATGTCAGCCAATGTTTTACTGAGCGTGACGACATTAGGTATTATTGCTGGATTATTTTTGGGAAAACAAGTAGGTATTATGAGTTTTGTTTGGCTGATGATAAAATGTAATATCGCAAAATTACCTACTAAAACAGATTGGCGGGCGTTTTATGGTGTTTCAATTTTGTGTGGAATTGGTTTTACTATGAGTTTATTTCTTGGTACGCTGATATTTGGCGGTAATGCAGATGAGTTGGCTCAAGTTCGTTTGGGGGTGTTAATGGGATCGTTTTTGTCCGTGACTATGGGTATGTTAGTTTTACGCACGGTATTGAAAAAATCATGAAAACTGTTTTGATCACAGGTGGTGCCGGTTTTATTGGCGCGCATACGGTAGCGTTTTTTTTACAAAAGAAATGGCGCGTCATTGTTTATGATAATTTTTCATCAGGACAAAAATCCCGTTTAGATTTATCACATCCGCATTTAAAAATCGTCGAAGGTGATTTGTTAGATTTTCCTTTACTGCGTGAAACCATTGCAGAATGTGATGCAGTATTGCATTTAGCAGCGATTGCATCCGTCCCGGTTTCTTTAGAAACACCGGTGCATACCTTAAAGACCAATCTTTTAGGATTTGTGCATATCTTAGAAGCCATACGTCATGCAGAAACGCCTATTCGTTTAGTCTATGCTTCTAGTGCTGCTGTATATGGTGCGGCGAGTCAGCTGCCATGCAATGATGAAGCGGAGATGACAGATAAAGTATTATCACCTTACGCTTTAGAAAAACTTTCGAATGAAGCCTATGCCGATTTGTATGCGCGGACTTTTCAGGTGAAAAGTTTAGGCTTACGTTATTTTAATGTTTATGGTCCAGGACAAGATCCTAAATCACCTTATTCTGGCGTGATTTCCCGTTTTATCGAACAATATCAACGCGGCGGTCCCGTCACTGTCTGGGGCGATGGTAAACAAACGCGAGACTTTATTTTTATTAAAGATGTAGTCGCTGCCAATCTAAAAGCGATTGCAAGTGACTATGTCGGTGTTTTAAATATTGCGACAGGCCAAGCGCAAACGCTTAACCAAGTGATTGATTCTCTGCAAAGCGTTGGTGGTAAAAAAGTGCCGGTTGAATATGCAGCTAAGCGTGCAGGTGATATTTATCAGTCGTATGCGGTGGTTAATAAAGCCCAAAAAGCCATTGGCTTCAAAGCGGAAACATCCTTACTGGAAGGAATCCGTGAATTAATGCTATCATACGCCGATTCTTTTCCCTAAAGAGCCGTTGAAGTGACTAAAAAAGACCCAATTGAAGCGTGTACAAAACGTAAATACACTGTTACCCGTGCAGATTTACCGTTATCATGCCCTATGAAAGATATGCGCGTCTGGGATGCGCATCCTAAAGTGTATCTGCCTATTGAAGAGGCCGGCACGGTAACTTGTCCTTATTGCGATGCGGAGTATACCCTGAAAGATGAATAAATTACTGATTGTAGGCCCTGCTTGGGTAGGGGACATGGTCATGGCGCAATGTTTGTTTAAATTGATTAAACAGCGTCAACCAGATACCCAAATTGATGTGTTAGCACCTGCTTGGAGTTTGCCGTTATTAGCGCGTATGCCAGAAGTAAAAAATGCTATCGTTATGCCTTTAGGTCATGGTCAATTGGATTTAAAGACGCGTTATCGCTTAGGTAAACAATTGCGTGTAGCGCATTATGATCAAGCCATGGTGTTACCAAATTCTTTTAAATCGGCGTTAGTACTTTGGTTTGCACGTATTCCGCGCCGCACGGGTTGGCGGGGAGAAATGCGTTGGGGTGTATTAAATGATATTCGTTATTTAGATAAAAAACGTTATCCGCTGATGATAGAACGTTTTATGGCATTAGCATTGGATAAAAATGAAAAATTACCCGCAAATTATCCATTACCTGAATTACAAATTTCAGCGGCTTCACAGCAAGAAGCCTTAACCAATCATCACTTAACTTCACCAACGCATCCAGTGTTAGCATTATGCCCTGGCGCTGAATTTGGTCCTGCCAAACGCTGGCCTGAAGAATATTACGCAGCTGTTGCTAATGCAAAATTGCAGGAAGGTTGGGATGTTTGGTTATTTGGTTCGCCTAAAGATCAAGAAACCACTAACAAAATTATGCAGCTCACACAAAATCGTTGCGTGAATTTATCGGGTAAAACCAGTTTAGCCGAAGCCGTAGATTTATTATCTCTCAGTACTTGTGTTGTTAGTAATGATTCAGGATTAATGCATATTGCTGCAGCACTACGAAAGCCCTTGGTTGCCGTTTACGGTCCAACGAGTCCGACGTTTACACCGCCTTTGCACGATGCTGCAAAAATATTGCAGCTGAGCTTAGAGTGTCAGCCATGTTTTCAGCGTGAATGTCCGTTAAAACATCAGCGTTGTATGCGTGATCTTCTGCCACAGCAAGTCTTAACTGCGATGCAACAGGTGGTTTGATGATGCGTGTATTAGTTATTAAAACATCTTCCATGGGTGATATTATTCATACGCTGCCGGCATTGACTGATGCAGCACGTGTGCATCCAGATATTATTTTTGATTGGGTGGTTGAAGAAAATTTCGCGGAAATCCCACGGTGGCATTCTCATGTTGATCGAGTGATTCCGGTTGCAATACGACGTTGGCGTAAAAATATTTTCTCCAGAAAAACATTTGCTGAAGTGAGAGATTTTTTTAAAACATTACGTTTACAGCAATATGATTTAGTTATTGATGCGCAAGGACTCATGAAAAGCGCATTATTGACGCGGTTTTCCAAAGGATTGCGTTGTGGTTTAGATAATAAATCCGCGCGTGAGCCACGAGCGTCATGGTTTTATCAAAAGCAATTTTTTGTTGATAAAAATCAGCATGCGATTACGCGTGTGCGGCAGTTATTTGCAAAAATTCTGCAATATCCTTGTCCAGGCCAGGTTCCAGAATATGGTATCGATAAACAAAAATTAATGACTGCGAATCATGAACGTTATTTAGTTTTCTTGCACGGTACAACCTGGGCCACCAAACATTGGCCAGAAGAAAATTGGATGGCGTTGGGGAAAAAAATTAATGCAGCCGGTTTTAACATTAAATTACCCTGGGGCAATACCGAAGAACGCCAGCGTGCGCAACGCATTGCAGGCCAATGTAAAGCAGATGTATTGCCGCGTCTTGGTTTAGTAGAAATTGCAAAAGTATTAGCGGGTGCTGCGGCGATTGTCGCAGTGGACACTGGTTTAGGTCATTTAGCAGCTGCATTTAATATTCCCACTATTTCTCTCTACGGTCCTACCAATCCCGTATTAACAGGCGCATTAGGCGAATCGCAAATTCATTTAGCTAGCGATTACCATTGCGCACCGTGTTTAAAAAAAGAATGTGCAATTGATAAAATCAGTGTGACCCCGCCGTGTTTTAATGCGCTGGGTATTGGTGTGGTATGGGAAGAATTGAATAGCCTTTTAGAAAGGGCACAGAAAAATACTTGTTACACAACATAATTCAAGCCGAAGGCTTGATGTTTTAGCCCAGGGTTTAGGCGCGCTTATAGCACTCCAAAAATTTAGTATATTCTCAAGTTTCCTAGGTGTTTTCAGGCCAAAGGCCTGATAGCTCCACTAGCCCAGGGTAAGCGCACGCTTTTTGTGCGCGCCACCCTGGGTTGGATTGCAATTATCTTAGCAAGCGCTGTAAGCGCGCCTAGACCCTAGGCTAAAAAAACCGGCCTTCAGCCGGTTTGTAATTATTTAATCTTCGGGATAACTTTAGCATCCGCCACAGGTTGTTGTGGAGTCGTTACAGTCTCAGGCGGTACGTAATAGTAAGGACTTCCTGGCGTATTCCACAAACGATGAAGTTGCAAACGCGGATAAAAAATTCCTGACATTTCTCTAAAATATTCTACTTTTGTGACCTGTTCTCGCCCATTTAATTCAGGATAAATGTCGGCAATCGCTTTATCAATCCATTTAGGAAATTTATTATTTTTTCTCATATAAGATTTAAGACAATCCAACATGAATTGTTCTCTAGGATCTGGTTTTTTCGGGTCACGTGCAAATTTAGTAAAATCTCTCCAGGTATTACGTGTTTGGATGTTATATTTTATGCACGCTAGGGAAAATAAATAACTTTTGTGTTCTAAGTCATCTTTGCAAATGGTAGGATAAATTAACTTTATCAGTTTCAAATGTTCATCGAGTGGGTAATTAGGAGATGGATCTATGCAAATAATTTCCTGATAACCTTTTTGTAATTGTTTCTCTAGTTTTTCACGTTCCTGAATTCTAAACTGATTTGCTGATGCATGTGCGCTAAATTTATCTTCTCTGTCGCGGATAGCTGCGTCCATTCTATCTTGAATTTTTTCTTCAATCTCGGCAATTTTCTCCGGGATGAATTTTTTGTAGTAATCGGATGTTTCTTGGGATTTTGCTCGTTGTGGAAAATAAGTGAATTTGATAGGTCCTTCTAATTCGGTGCGGAGTAGCGTTTCTAAATGATCAGCTTCGGCTGTGATAGAGGATCGGATTATTTTTTTAGGGACCCAAAAATTTTCTGCATAGTTTGATTCCATGTATCGTTGATCCGCATCATCATAATAATCATATTTTTTTATTTTTACACTTTCTTGTTCAATGAATTTTGCAGCTGATCCTAGAGGTAAATATTGAATTAAATCACTTCGATTGAATGTATCAGGTAGGCCGCCAGTGGTGGATTTACAAAATTTCTCATACGTGGTTTCTCGGTCTTTTAATGAAGTTTGGTCGTCCATGATTTTTTGTACTCGGTGTAATGCTTCGCAATAGTCTTGATTGTATGCATAGAAATTTACGAATTCATATGTTTGATCGTCAGGATCTGTTTTTTTGCGTGCAATAGTGAACGCTTGTTTGTATTCTTCTAAATATTTATTGAGAAAGTGTATCATGAGTTCTAATCCGCAAAGATGGTAAACATCTAGATGAGATGTATTTATGTTGATGTGTTGTATGGCGTGGTTAAATGCATTATTTAATGCTTCGTAGCTGCGATTTATTTTTCCGTTTTTGTTGTCGGATATCTTATTTAGAAATTGGGATATCATTGTTTTATTGTCATCGACGGAAGTGTGGTGTTTTTTGGTGTTACTTGTGCTTGCTTTATCCTCTTTTAATTTTTTTTCATCCTCAAGTTTTTGTTCTGCTTTTAATTGCTTTAAAAATTCAGTGTGAGTTGACTTTAATAATCGCAATGCCTGTTCTCGCTTATCTTGCACTGTTAGCGTAGCAGTTAATTTCAAGGTGGTGGATAGGGATTGCGTTGTTTTGCTATCTGTACTCGGTTGTGTGTTTGAGGCTGTCATGATTGGTTACTTTATAGTCATTAGAATAGGATGGACATTATATCTGATGATTC
>LSTE01000071.1 GCA_001644445.1 Gammaproteobacteria bacterium SCGC AG-212-F23 | reverse complement strand
TGCTAGAAAAAATTGCCCGCGGCATCGGTGCCGCTATTGGCACTGTCGCCTTCACTAATTCATTTGGCGCTGTATGGGGAATCATGCGAGTTACCTTAGAAGAAGCAGGCTATCTTACTGTAGATAACAAGGAAAAATACGAACCTTGGTATAAACGTCTTTGTTTACGTGCATTACAAAATATGTATAACACCTGGCCAGATATGCCTGGTGACTTTTTATGGTCGTATATCGATGATTACAATATTGCAGAAACCGCAACGCCTGTTCTTGCACAATATTGCGGTAAATCATTTGGGTGCACGCTCGCTGTCTGCGCTGATGCTGCGATATTGAGTACAAGTGTAACTGCTGTTAATATATGCACTCGCGCGGGGCTTTTTGCAACGGCGAATTATGTTAAGCATAGGAAGATAGAAGACTATGCTTTAGCTGATAAAAAGAAAATGCTGGCGCAGCCATTGATGGAGCGTGATGATAATAATAACACTCAATCTTCGCCAACTTCGGCAAAAATATAACGGCACCCTCTCCCGCTGGAGAGGTATTATTTTTTTCACTGTTTTAGCGGCGGGAGAAGGAGAATGATGGGAGAATTGTTTTATGGTTGAAACTGCATCTACCATGTTACCACTTGGCACTATTGCTCCGGATTTTAATTTGTTAGATACCTGCAATAAGACAATGGTTTCTCTGCGCGATCACTCTACTGCATTTGCAACAGTTATCCTATTTATTTGCAATCATTGCCCATACGTAAAGTTGATTCAAAAAAAATTGGTAGAAGTCAGCCAATATTATCAACAAAAAAACATTCGATTTATTGCTATTAATTCCAATGACGTCGAAAAATATCCCGCAGACTCTCCAGAAAAAATGCAAGAAACAGCGAAAGAATATCACTACTCTTTTCCCTATCTATACGATAACACACAAGAAGTCGCGAAAGCCTATCACGCTGCTTGCACTCCGGATTTTTTTGTGTTTGATAAAGCCTTGCAATGCGTTTACCGCGGACGATTTGATGAAGCCACACCTGGAAACAGGAAGGAAGTAACAGGAAAAGATTTATGTCATGCACTCGATCATATTTTGGCAGGAAAAGAAGTCAATCAAGAACAGTTTCCTAGTGTGGGTTGCAATATAAAGTGGAAAAAATAATTAGCAATCGTTTGCCCTCACCCCGGCCCTCTCCCGCTAGATAGGCATCGTATTTTTCACTGCCCATCGGCGGGAGAGGGAGACTTTATATAATCGCTGCGGTTGAATGCTTACAGTAACAATTCCCTCTCCCGCCGCTGGGCATCATGAAATAAAATGAACTTCATAGCGGGAGAGGGAGAACGAAAAGTCCCCTCTCCCGCCGCTGGGTATCATGAAATAAAATGAACTTCATAGCGGGAGAGGGTTAGGGTGAGGGAAAACCAATGACTTGTAAGCATGTTGAATAATTTTTTTCAAATCAGAATACTTCGGCTGCCAATTTAATTCGTTGCAAATCAAACTAGAATCCGCAACGAGTATGGCAGGATCACCCGCACGTCTTGGTGCAATTTTTGCAGGGATCGGATGTTGCGTTACTTCACGCGCAACATCAATCACTTGCTTCACAGAAAATCCTTGGCCATTACCTAGATTATAAATTAATTGTTTTTTCCCAGACATAAGCGCTTGCAATACCAACAAATGCGCTGCACATAAATCAGTGACGTGCACGTAATCACGCACACAAGTTCCATCTGCTGTAGGATAATCAACGCCGTTAATAAAAATCGCATCGCGCTGACCATTGGCCACTTGCAACACCAAAGGAATTAAGTGAGACTCTGGCTCATGACGCTCACACAAACGCCCTTCTGGGTCTGCACCAGCCGCATTAAAATAACGTAATGAAGCAAAATGAAAATCGTAAGCGCGCGCAAAATCTGCTAACACTTGCTCAATCATATATTTGCTGCGGCCGTAAGGATTCATAGGTTGTAATGGATGAGATTCATTAATTAAACTGGTTTGTGGTTCACCATACACTGCCGCTGATGAAGAAAAAATAAAATATTTCACCTGATGTTTCAACATCGTTTGCAACAAACACAAAGTCGCTGCCACATTATTTTGATAATATTTCGCAGGATTGGTAACAGACTCACCAACCTCGATGCAAGAAGCAAAATGCATGACCGCAGAAAAATCATAGCGCAAAAATAACGAATCCAATACCAGAGGATCCGCCATATCACCTACAACCAACTCAGCATTCAACACCGCATCACGATGTCCGGTAGAAAGATTATCGAGCACAACAACTTTATGTCCCAAACGCACAAGAAAATCTACCATGTGCGAACCAATATATCCTGCACCACCGATAATAAGAATGGGATCACTGTTAGAAGCATGCAGGGTTCTGGATCCCGCGGACAAGCCGCGGGACGACGTAGGTTGTGAAAACGAATTAATAGGCATTCTTATGAATCAATCCACGAAAAAACGTTAATAAAATAATTTTTAAATCAAAAAACAATGACCAATTTTCAATATAATATAAATCATACTCAATGCGTTTTTCTAAACTGGTGTTGCCGCGCCACCCATTAATTTGCGCCCAGCCAGTAATGCCGGCTTTCACTAAATGTTTTTCCATGTAGCGCGGCACCTGATTTTTAAATTGTTCGACAAAAACCAAACGCTCTGGCCGCGGGCCTACAATAGACATATCACCTTGTAATACATTAATGAATTGCGGTAATTCATCCAAACTGGTTCTACGCAAAAACCGCCCTATTTTGGTCGCACGACTTTCACCTGCCGTTGCCCAAACTGGGCCTGTTTGCAACTCTGCATCAACCGGCATGGTGCGAAATTTCAACATCTCGAATTCTTTGCCATTCCACCCTATGCGTTTCTGTCGATAAAACACCGGGCCCTTAGAACTCAATTTTACTAAAAATGCGATACATAAAAATATCGGACCAATCAGTAGTAAGATAATACTCGCAAGCACACGATCTTCAATTGCTTTAATCATGCGACTCATACCCATCATAGGCGTAGAACGAATATTAACAACAGGAAATCCTGCCAAATTAGTAATAGAATGATTTAATAAATCCATACCAAAAATATCGAGAAAAAATCGTGTAGCCACCGTATCATGACGCAACTCGTGTAAAATTTCTTTCACTCGTTTTTCTGCACTTAATGGCAGCGCTAACCAAACTTCATCGACGTCATATTGTTTTGGCATAGCTGACACGGTGAGCCCCAAAATCGGTTTAGGATACAACTCAGGATGATCATCATAAATGGCAACGACACGGAAACCAGTCCACATCGTGAATTGCAAGGTTTCGATAATTTTTTTACTCAACTCCCCTGCACCAATCAAGGCAATACGCCGCTCATTCAGGCCATAAGAACGCATTAAACGTAAAACAAGCACCATGCTAGCACGAAACAATACTAAAAAAGCCGCTGCCAAAATACCCCATTCAATAAACCACGTTCGTGAATAATCTTCACCCGTTTTGGTCAAAAACGCTAACCCTGACAGCAAGATCCAAGTGACTGAAATTGCCTGCAATAAATTCCATAAATGCAGCCAGAATCCTTTTGCCCGAATCGACTCATAAACACCAAAAAAAGGAAAAACCATTAAAGTCATGCCCGTCGCAATCAACAATGCCGAAACATAATTATTTGTCAGACTCAAATCGCCAAATTTATAAAAATAGGCGATCAAAGCCGCCATCAACACTGCTAATACATCTAAGCCACGCAACAACATGGACAAAGGCTTATGGTATTCTTTGAGTAATCCTTTGGGTAACATAGTTTCCTGTGATAAAATAGTTGGTAATTTGTCGACAGAGTATATTGGAAATACAGTGAAAATAGCAATTGTTTGTGACTGGTTAATTACCCATGCGGGGGCTGAACGGGTCTTGGCTGAGATCCTGCAATGTTTCCCTAGCGCGGATGTTTTTGCCGTTGTTGACTTTGTTCCACCCGAAAAAAGGGATTTTTTACTCAATAAACCCGTAAAAACTACTTTTATTCAACATCTGCTATTTGCCAAAAAATATTATCGTCACTACCTACCACTCATGCCTTTAGCCATAGAACAACTGGATGTCTCAACCTATGATGTTGTCATTTCCAGTTCCCATGCCGTTGCTAAAGGGGTTATTACGGCTGCTCATCAATTGCACATCAGTTATATACACTCGCCTATGCGTTACGCATGGGATTTACAACACCAGTACTTGAAAGACGCGGGTTTGGAGAAAGGCATCAAGAGTTTCTTAGTCAAATATATGCTGCATAAAATGCGTCTTTGGGATCTGCGCACCGCCAATAATGTTGATTATTTTATTGCAAACTCACATTTTATTGCTAGGCGTATTTGGAAAACCTATAGACGTGACGCAGAAGTCATTTATCCTGCAGTAGACACTCAAATATTTACACCAAGTGCACAAAAAGAAAATTTTTATCTTGCCGCTTCTCGTTTAGTTTCTTATAAAAAAATGGACGTCATCGTCGAAAGTTTTTCTGCTATGCCGGATAAAAAATTAATCGTGATTGGCGATGGGCCTGATTTTGCAAAAATTAAAGCCAAGGCTAAAGACAATATCACTTTTCTCGGTTTCCAACCCATTGCACAACTGATTCATTATCTACAGCAAGCAAAAGCATTTATCTTTGCCGCCGAAGAAGATTTTGGATTATTACCTGTAGAGGCACAAGCGTGCGGCACACCAGTGATTGCATTTGCGAAAGGCGGTGCCTTAGAAACTGTGCGCGGCTTAGATACCGATCATCCTACCGGTATATTTTTTCATGAACAAACAACAGCAGCGATACAAGAAGCAATTGCTGTGTTTGAAGAAAATGAAACTGTATTCAAGCCTGAATTTTTTCAGAAAAATGTGGCGCGTTTTTCGCAAACTGAATTTAGAGAACAATTTAAAAATTTTGTGTTGCAAAAAGCCTGTAATAAATTGAGTGTAATTGCATGAACATTACCTTCATTGCGGAAGACAATGCGGATGATGTCATCCCGAGCGTAGCGAGGGATCTCCCTGTAAGCAGGAGATCCTTCACCGCAAAAAGCGCGGTTCAGGATGACACATTCGCCTATACTACGGAACTACTATGAAAATCGGTCTAGGCACCACCATGATAGAACCTGCCATCACCCAAGGCCAAATCGATGGCGTAGGCTTTTACGCAAAAAATATTTGGGAATATCTACAAAAATCACAACAATCTGTTATTCCCTGCTCTTTTCCACCCTTGAAACAACGCGCTTTTAAATCCGCATTTTCTAACGGCCAAACATTTGCATGGCCCTATATGATTGCAACAGGAATATCACTTTTTCCACAAAACATTTTTAATATTCATGCTCATATCGAAAAATCCATAGACTTATTTCACGCTACCGATCATTTAGTCCCGCGCTTAAAAAAAATTCCTGTCATTGCAACACTGCACGACGCACTCACGCTTTCACATCCCGAATGGTATGGCACGCATTTTCGCCAAATTAAAAACTGGATACGCAAAAGCAGCATACACTGGGCAGATCATATCATCACCATCTCACATAGCATGGTCAAAGAAATGGTAGAATTCTGGGGAATTCCTGAAAATAAAATCAGTGTAGTCTATAACGGCTTAGACGATTTCTGGCGAGAGACTGTTCCAGAAGAACAACGCAAACAAGTGATTAAGAAACTTAATATTCCCGAAAATTTTTTATTAGTCGTTTGCACCTTACAACCTAAAAAAAATATTCCACGCATCATCGATGCATTTTTAAAATTACCCAAAGACGTTCGTGAGCAATACCCTTTAGTCATCACCGGCAAAGCCGGTTGGAACACCGAAGAAAGCTTAAGCGCTATCGAACGTTTAACGCAATCACAAACAGGTTATTGGCTGAAGTATGTCAACACCGAAGACTTACGCGCCTTATTTCAATCAACACGATTATATATGCACCCTTCACTACATGAAGGCTTTGGTTTAACTCTATTACAAGGATTCGCTTCTCGCGTCCCTGTACTCACTTCCAATATCACCGCCATGCCTGAAGTTGCAGGCAACGCCGCTTATTTAGTCGATCCTTACAGCATAGACTCCATGCAACAAGGCATGCTGAAACTTTTAACGAATGAAACGCTTTGCCAGGATTTAATAAAAAAAGGCTTAGACAGAGTCCAAGCCTTTAGTTGGGAAAAATGCGCAAAAGAAACACAGCATATCTATAACTTCATAATAAATAAATAAAACTTTACATTATCTCTATCATCGATACCCACCATAAATGATCACAAATAATCTATATTAATATTTGCTGTATTATTATTTAGCAGTTATAATAAGCGCCACGCAAATTAATTATTATAAACTATACTGAAAGCTCATTGCTTTAAAATAAACGAGGTGGTTCAATGTTACGCAAATCTGAAGATGTACAAAAAGTAGTACCTAGTGATAATAAAGAAGATACAAAATTTCAAAAATACATGCAACTGCGTGAAGCCATTCTGAAAACTCGGGTACTAACACTTGTTCGTCAAGCTGTTATCTGTGATGTAACTCATGCCAGCACAGTTTCAGCACAACTGAAAACAACAGGAGTCCCCTCAGAGCATCTCAATGAATCCATTGTTATCACTGAATTAAATGTTCCACTCAATACCCGAGCCACATTATATCGCATTGAAAAACTTGCAAAAGCTGAAACATATTCCTTCTCTAATGCCAAAGCATCTTCCATAACATATACAGAAATTGATGCGGAAGAAAAAATTATTACTGGCTATTTTAATGATGACGACTCTCGTTTTAAAGGTAAATTAGAAGAATTAATGACTCTCAATCAAAAATTAGAACAATGGTTAAAAAATAATGTCACACTGATAGCAACTCTATTGTTAGAAGCGCCTTTTCACTCTATGTTAGCAAGAGTGATTGCGGAATTTAAAGAACTATTTGCCCTAGCAGAATTACATGACTTCTTTAATCAAAAGAACTTAAAAAGCATCAAAGAACACCACAAAGAATTAGAAAAATATATCACTACTGTTAGAGAAGATAACACAAGATTAAAAGAACTTTTAGAAAAAAAACCTAACTCCTTACTTCCAATATGGAAAGGGAAAATAAATACTAAGGCGAAAAATATAATTACTCACAACCAAAATATTAAAAATATAACTAAACAAAAAGAAATCGATCCTTCTGTTTGGAAAGAAAAATTAACTAAGTTAGAAAATATAAAGAGCAACATGCAGACGACTGCAAATACATTAATGACAGACCAAGAAGAATATAATTTAATGCAACGCAGAGCAGTATTATCAGCAAATACAAGCGATGATCCTTTTGTTAAATACCGCAATAGTAAAATTAAGTTCATCACAGAAAAATTATTAATTCAGGAAAATTCTCAAAAAGCACTTATAAGAATGTTAGAATTACCCGATCAAGAACAAAGAAATCAAGACAAAACTCTTGCTGAATTGTTAAATGCTATAGATGCCTCAAAAACAATATGTTTAACGCTAGAAGAAAAAACGAATGGCCTTTATGAAACATACAGGAAAGAAAAAGAACAAGAGTTAAAAAAAAAAGAGACAGAGTTAAAAACGGCAGAAAGTAAAGTCTTAGATGATAATACAGTGGCTACGTGTTGCCTCTTTACAACAGTAGATACGGAAGGAGGTGAGGCTTTTAAGGAATTTTATGACCTTTATTCAGAAGAACGAAGTAAATTGCTAAATGAGTTTAAAGAAGAAAAAGAACTTATTCAATTACTTAATAATGCATCTATACTTGATGAAGAAGGAGACAGCAAATCTGCACATGAGGCATGGGATAAAAGGTTAATGCAATTTGCAAAATACTCGGTTACATCCTATGTCAACATTTACCAATACAGGGTCAAAACTACAGGCAATACAAATTTCATTTATGCATTGATTGCACAAACCAGGCTACTTACTAGCAATGATCAAAATAGCTTGGTGGATGCAGTAATGGCCAAGAACTCTGTTTTACGTGGTTATTTTGCTATAGATCGTGATTTTGATGCTATTTTATTAAGACAAACATGGAAATCTTTGAAACAGAAACACCGTGCCCAATATGGTGATAGCAAGATACCCGCTTCAAAAATACAGCAAATAGAATTATCTTTCACCATGGATAATAAGCCAATCAGTATTACACTAGGGGAACTTTTTAATAAACCCGCAAGCAAGATCGTGGCACTTATTTATAATGAACTCAAAACAAGATTTAATACAGAAAACTTCACTTCAATAAAAGATTTTGTAGCATTAGACCGAGAAATACAATGTATTTTAGGTGGATGGCAACATTTAGGATTTGACACAGACACGCCTCGTACAAATGAGGCAAAATTTGACGCTAAATCCATAGCACTATCAGCGATGGACATTAGAAAACCCATGTTAATGGGTTATTGTATGGAAGATATTAAGCTTATTGCATCTCATTATACCGACACTGTTACTTTGAATTTAGGAGGTGATTCATTAAAAACTTTGAAATCATTAGCCAATATCACTGGATACATCATAGAAAATTTATTGCTAGAAGTTCTAAATGAGCTTATCCATGTGCTATTAGTTCCTAACTTATCCATTGAGCTTAGATCTGACCTTAAAAACGCTATCAGTCAATATCACAATCCATTCTTAACTGATACGATAATGAAGACAGTACAGGATACTATAAAAGAGTTTCCTAATGTTATATTACCTAAGGAACTATTAACTATTATTAGGGATTATTTATTAATTGATAATCATAATTTTATATTCCCTAATGAATTATTAGCTATGGAGAGAAGTTATTTATCAAATCACTTTACAGGTATTTTTAGTAAAGAAAATGAAAAACGATTACATGAAGCACTCACACCACAAGTGCGTCGCGTCAGGCCGCCTCTTAATGCAGTAACATCACCTAGCATTAATATGCGGGATTTATCCTCTACTCCCATTAACAGAACTTCTACATCTAACACAGTTAACAGAACTACTGCACTAACAGGCATTCATGCTACATTTAGCACACATAGCAGCAACAGAAGAATACAACCTATCTCCTCTCCACCAATGACTGCAACAACAGCGACTACTGCTAGCAACTCCCCAGCAATGACCGCAACAACAGCTACCACTGCTAATATTTCTCCAATAACAACTACTACTGTTGTTAATGTTTCTGAAACTCCTGTAACACCATCAAGAAATACCTTGATTTATGCAAAAAGATAAGGCCGGCATAGAACTTTCCTTCTTTGAAAAGGCGTTGTTGCATAAATTAGGTTCCTCTCTAAGCAGGAGATCCCCGCTAAAAGCATGCGGGGATGACGAAAAGTGCCTCGCGGGGGCGTATGTAACAACACTCTTTGAAAAAGAGGAATTTACTTTTCCTATCTATGTTAAATAAAACCAATTTTTTGCAATAAAAAACCCACTGCTCGCCCATCCGGTTCTGGCAACGATATTGCAGCATGCGTATTGATTTTAAGATGATAAAGTCCTTTTGGTAGTACTTGAGCACCGGCAATATCAAAAATACCTGGCTGTACTTCACTCAGCAACAACGTCTCTCCCTGGGCAGTGACTGTGATAGATAATTTCTTTTCTTGAGTTTCTGAAATTAACGGATACATTCCTTTGATAAATAACTTCGCTTGTTTGTGCGGATTAAAAAGCGTAATGGAAAATTGCGATGACACCCAGCCATCATCATAAATATTTTCGTAATTTAAATAAGGATCATTCAAACCTTGAGGCAATTTTAAAATTGTTGGCGGCTGTGGATTTTTTTTAAAATGCAAGAAGTGAATTTTTGAACCGGGATAATAATGATAAGGTTTGATAGTTTCTTCAAATAAATAAAATCCATGCTGATTTAGCATGCGTTCATAGTCTTCCGGTGTTCTCTGGTGTGTTGAATGAAACTGTTCTTGGCTAGCATAATTCTCCGTGAAATTTTTATCCCAGGTTGCTTTTCCCATGACTTCAGCAACTATAATACTCTGCACATCTTCAGTAAAACTATGCAACACACCATGAATAGCATCATCCGATAAATGTAAAAACACAGTATAAGCCAACACAAGATCTGCTTCAGGATATTTATCTAAATAATTAACGCATTGAAATTGATAATTTGGAAATAGCGATTTTGCTTTTGCTATAGCTTGTTGATTAATATCAACGCCTATATACTGCTGGGGAGAAAAAGCCGCGCATACCCGACCATAACCACAACCGATTTCCAATACGCGTTGTTGCACAAAAGGTGCGACAATCCTACGAACTTCACGGATGAGATCCCAACCTTCAGGATGCTCTCCGTAACGTAAACTTTCCGGTTTAATATTTTTTAAACCATGTTGGTTCCAGAGTTGATATTCACGTTCTGAGAAAGCATCAATTGTCATAAACATCATCCCTTCAATTATTTCGTCGTCCCGCGCTTTATGCGCGGGATCCAGTGCTTTACAACGTTCCCTGGATCCCGCGGACAAGCCGCGGGACGACAGTTATGTACATACAGCTCCTTGCACTTATATCATCCCGAGCTACGCGTGTGATCTCCCTGTAAGCAGGAGATCCTTCACCGCAAAAAGCGCGGTTCAGGATGACACAGATTGCACTGCCTGATCACAATGAGAAATCAGCGCATTAATATCATACGCCGCTTGTGGTAGATGTGTTAACACAAAATGTTTTTGCGGCGTAATCACCAATAATCTATCCGCGTGTTTTTTAATAAACTCTAAATCATGACTGATGATAATAACTGTTTTTTTCTGACTGACTAATTGATGAAAACAATCCAGACATTTTTTCTGAAATCCGCTATCGCCTACCGCTAAAATTTCATCAAAGATATAAATCTCGCCTTTAGCATGCATAGCAATTGCAAACGCTAAGCGTAGCTGCATGCCCGATGAATAATATTTCAATGGCGTTTCCGCAAACGTATCTAATTCTGCAAATGCAAAAATTTCATCTTTGTGTTTACGCAAATAAGCTAAATCAATTCCCAACAACACACCATTCAAATAAACATTATCGATACCCGATAATTCGTGATTAAATGCAACACCTAACTCAAGAAATGGAACAATTTTTCCTTGCCGCTCAATGCTGCCGCTAGTCGGTTGAATGGTACCTGCAATTAATTTTGCTAGTGTCGATTTCCCTGCGCCATTAGGGCCTGTGATACAAAACACTTCGCCTTCGGGGATAACCAGATTCAAATTGTGAATCGCTGTCAACGTATCAATTTGATCCATGCTTTTTTTATGACGACGCCAATGTAGAATCAAGCTTTTTAAGCTTTGATTTTGCACCGTATATCTTTTAAATGTTTTAGTAAGATTTTTAATAATAATCATAAAAAATCCACCATTCTATGGCTTAATTTACGGTAACAATAATAAGCCGCCACTAATAAAACAACCATGCCTATGCAATAACCTGTCACAATAGCCGTATCGCCAAATAATGCAGGCTGACTAGTGAAAAAAATTGATTTTAAATTCACTAACGGGAACGCCAACAGATTAATCGAGTAATAAAGCGGCTCATAATGTTTAGGAATAGGAATCCGATAAATAATCGGCGTCAAAAACATTCCATACGTCAATACCAGTTCCCAGATTGGTAACACATCACGATACAAAACATTCAAATTCGCCAACATCATATTCAATGCAACAATTAACAAACTGATTGAAAATAACGAGACAAAGAAAATCAACGTGTTTGACCATGTAAAAATATGCTCTGGAAATGCTGGCATAAAACAAACATAGGCTGCCGCAAAAATAATAAAGTTCAAACAGTAATTCATCGTAGGGGTAAGATAGGCTGCCAATGGTGGATATAATTTATGTGTTTTGATTTTTGATATAATGGATTTTTTACCAATATAAGCATTCAACCCTAAGGTTGTCGCCTCCGAAAACCACGACCAAATTAAAATACTAAAAAATAATTTCAATGCATAATCATTACCATCTGCAATAGGTAATAACCTTGCAAAAATAGAATAAAAAACTAAGAATTGCAGAAAAGGTTTTATAAACGACCAAAAAAATCCAAGTATGCTACTACGGTATTTGACTTTAAGGTCCATGTAACTTAAGACCAACAAAATTTCAAATGTTTTGAAAATATGTGTTTTAGAAAATCGAGATATCATGCGCTGACACCCATGGATTCGCAAAACCACTGATACGTATGCGAGATACCCATACGTAAATTAATTTGCGCACGCCAACCTAAATTTTCTAAACGACTCGTATCTAATAATTTGCGCATTGTGCCATCCGGTTTACTAGCATCATAAACAATCTCACCCGTATAACCCACTGCTTCACATACTAAGGTAATTAATTCTTTAATACTCACTTCCTGACCAGAGCCAATATTCACCATTTCTGTGTAACCCGTTTTCTTCATCATAAATAAGCAAGCTGATGCCATATCGTCTACATGTAAAAACTCTCGCTTAGGTGCACCTGTTCCCCATACGACTACTTGTTTCGCCCCGCTCATTTTTGCTTCATGTACTTTGCGAATCAATGCGGGTAACACATGAGAATTTTGCAAATCAAAATTATCGTTAGGCCCATACAAATTCGTTGGCATCACGGTTGCAAAATCCGTGCCATATTGGCGATTGTAGGATTCACATTGCTTGATACCTGCAATTTTTGCCACTGCATAAGGTTCATTCGTTTGCTCTAGGGGTCCTGTGAGCAAATATTCTTCTTTCATAGGTTGAGGACACTCTCTAGGATAAATACAAGAACTGCCTAAAAAGAGTAAGCGCTTCACACCCGCTAAACGCGCTGCCTCAATAACATTGGCTTGAATGATCAAATTTTGATAAATAAATTCGCCACGATAGACGTTATTGGCATGAATTCCACCTACTTTGGCTGCCGCTAAAAATACATAAGCAGGCTTCTCTTTGGCAAAAAAATCATTCACTCGCTGTTGATTGGCCAAGTTTAGCTCTACATGGGTTCTACATAGAACATTCGTATAACCTTCGTTGCGCAAAGCTCGTACAATTGCAGAACCTACTAGGCCACGGTGGCCAGCGACGTATATTTTGTCAGTTTTATCCATTTGTTACCCTATTTTGAATTTCCAAAAGATTCTTTTTCGTGTAATATTCCCCACTGGCCGAAAAGTTTAACGATATTGCTGCAACTAGGCAAGTTATGTGGAAAATAAAATGACACAGGAAAATGATAAAATTGATTCCTTACACCAGCAATTGGAAGCAATCCGTGCTCAACTTACCAAATTACTCACCCAAAAAAGAGAAAGCGAATTTTACAAAGAACAAATAGAATTCCAAGAAAGATTGATTCAAGAACAAAAACTTGTCATCCATAAACTCAGTGGTGGCTTGTTCCGATACCGTATTAAACGATTTTTGCAGCCACGCTTGGGACAATTACGCCAATATGCGCCTCAAGCACTGAATATACCTGATCAATATCATGCAAACAAACCATTTACTGGCACCTTACCTACTATATCTATAGTCACACCGTCTTTTAACCAAGGTGCATATATTGAACGAACCTTACAAAGTGTCTTACAACAAAATTATCCAAACTTGGAATACATTGTGCAAGACGGTGCTTCTACGGATAGTACTACTGACATACTCAAACAATATGACTCCCGCCTGAAACATTGGGAATCCTGCGGCGATAAAGGCCAGTCTCATGCGATCAACTTAGGGTTTCGTCATGCTAGTGGCGAAATCATGGCTTATCTCAACTCAGATGATTTATTGCTTCCCGGGTCGTTACACTATGTTGGCGAATATTTTGCAAACCATCCCGAAGTCGATGTGGTCTATGGACATCGAATACTCATTAACGAAAATGAAGATGAAATCGGCCGTTGGGTATTACCACCACATTCTAATAAAATCTTACCTTGGGTAGATTATGTACCACAAGAAACATTATTTTGGCGCCGTCGCATTTGGGAAAAAACAGGCGCTGCCATTGATGAAAGTTTTCGCTTTGCCATGGATTGGGATTTGCTCTTACGCTTTCAACAGGCACAAGCACGTTTTACACGCTTACCGCGATTTTTAGGCGCATTCCGTGTACATTCACAACAAAAAACATCTGCACTGATCAATGAAGTGGGCGATGAAGAAATGCACCGCTTACGCATGCGCAGTCATGGTCGTAAAATCTACCCTAAAGAAATCAAAAAACATGCTCGTTTTTATCTACTGAAACATTTTTTCTGTCAAAAATTATATAAACTAGGAATATTAAATTACTAAGGTGCTTCGTAATGTCTAACTTTTTTGCCTTTTGCTTACCTTTATTACTTTTCTTTATTTGGGGAACTTTCGGACAAGCGGCACTTTGTTTGTTAGGAACAAGACGTAATCTCTTGCAAAATACTTTGTTAGCGCCCGCCTTGGGTCTTTGCATTACCTTATTATCTGTTTTTTCACTTAACCGTATTGGGATACCGGTAGGACAGTTTGCTATACCTCTCACTATCTGTTTATTGATTCTCAGTTTATTTATTTTTATATGGAAAAAACCAATTGTTCCTATCATCGCTTACTTACCTTTTGCAGCTGTTTTGTTGATTGCATTGTGGATGGTTGGACGACCTTTGCTAACCTTTGGTTTCAACTGGGTAAGCTACAGTAATGATGATATGGCAAATTATTGTTTAGGCGCTTTGCGTTTCTTACATTCTGGTTTTTTCAGTGATCCTGATTTAACAAATTTAATGGCACACAGAGATTATAGCCAAAACTATTGGTATATGTATGTTGCCAGCAGTCATCGTGCGGGCAGTGAATTAGTACTGGCATGGGTCAGTGGCATTACAAAATTGCTCCCTATTAAAACATTTATGGCAACCATTGTTGGATTACATTTAACTCTGATCAGTGCCAGCGGCGCACTGGTTTGTTCAGTTAAACGCTTTCGCACGCCAGCATTAGCCACTTGTTTATTGTTAGCATTTTCTGCTTTAACCAGCTTAGGCACACTGTATCAGTTAATTGCGCAAGTGGGTGGATTATCCATGTTGATTGCAGGCATTATTTTATTATCGCAATCCTTCAATCAACATCGCAAATATTTAGCGCTCTGTAACGGCATATTGATCGCATTTGTTCTATCCGCGATGTTGGTTTACTATCCTGAAATATTTCCTTTCTTAGTATTGTCGTACTTTGTGTATATTGGTTTACAATGTGCGAACGGCTGGAGACCGAATAAACTATTTTGGAAAGTGACGCTGTGCTCTGCTGTATTTCTCGCATTATTTTTAAATAGTTATTTGCGCAATGCGATTTTCTTTGTATTGCATCAAACTCAGAATGGTACCAGTGGCTTAGAAGATATTAAAGCCAGCTTATTCCCTTATTATCTCACACCTACAGGATTAGCCAATTTATGGGGATTACAAGCGATTGCTAGTTATCCGCTGGAACCCCATATGTCTGAAACCATTGCCTTAGGTGGTTTGCTATGTGTTAGCGCATTCGTCATTACTTTTCGTTTATTACGCCAATTAATTTTGCCTGCTATCATTGCAACCGTTATGCTAAGTTTAGGCATTGGATTATTCATCCACAATTCTGACTTTGGTTTATTTAAACTTGCTATGTATGTACAACCTTTTTTAATTGGCACAGTTTGTATTGCTATTTTTACTTATTTCAATAAAAAATATTTGAAGGCACTGGCCGTAATTGCCTTAATCGCTTGCGGCTGGAGCAGTCAAGCATATTATCTAGAAAGAAGCGGCGCACTGACTGCAGGTGGTTTGACTGAAATTGTTTATGCATCAAACTTAAAAATCAATCAAGAATTTAGCGATTTGATTGCACCACTGCCTGCAAATAGTAAAATTATCACTGATGACTTCAATGTTGCTTTATTAAAATTTCAAGCATTTGATGCTGTAGGTAAAGAATTAGATTTTGTCACTTATCAACCTTTCCATAATATTATTACTTCACAAAAAAGTGCTATCCAAGCACCTAAGTTGATAAAGCTCTTTTATCCCGATCCACATATCTCACAAGCCATTTCTAAAAAAACAGATCAGATTGAAAACCAATCTGTGTATCGATCTTTTAATATGTTAGATCCAAAGAATCCTAAAACCAATGACTTTACCGAAGTTGCATCTAGCAATCCAAAACCCAGTGAAATTAACCGTACCTATCTTGTTGAAGACACTGCGATTAGAACCACATTAAATCGTCGTCAATTCGATATGATTCGTGATCATAATTTTGTGATACAACCTTGGCGCAAAGTCAAAAATCATTTGATTTTTGTCAGTTCTGAATGGGGCCCTATTTATTACGCCGGCGGAAAAATTAAAACGCGTATTGCATTAAATAACGTAGAAAGAGATGTTTATTATCCCGATGACTTAATGCAGGCTATCCGTCGATATTTGTTGTTCCGCGTTGTTAATCCCACAGAAAAATTTCGTTTTGTTGTCAATATCACTGATACTTGGCAAGCCGATAGCAAAAATAAAGTACCCTCACCTTCCGCAATTGGCAACAAACGCGTTCCATTTTTTTCCATGGGTCGTGGTTCAGGACGCATTTTTTCTCAACCGGTATCAGCACAAATAGTTGCAGGAATACCTTATGTTGCATTAGACATGAATGCAGAAGGAACACAATTTTCTAATAATATCACTGGATTATTAAAATTATATGGCACTACAATTCCACGCGATTATCGTACTATTGTAGGCTATACTCGAGAAATTTCTTTACTCACTGAAGATGAATATCAACACTTACATGCCCCTAGCTTGCTTGCACGCTTCCCTGAAGATTTGAAAAACTTTGGCTTAGAATATTCAGGTATTTATGAAGACAGTTGGATTTCCGAAGACTCCTTCTTTGATTTAAAGCAGCCAAAGAAAGACTCAAAATTAGTTGTGAAAGGATTAGTCCCTTTAATTGGCTCACCGGTTTCGGGCAAACTTATCATCTTAGTTGATAATGTAAAAGTATTAGAAAAGGAAGTGAAAACGGGTAATTTCAATTTTAGCACGAATGTTCCCTATAAAAATGGCCGACGCAAAGTGGAACTGCACTTCACGAAGAAACAACAACTTCCAAACGGCGATAATCGTTGGATAGGTGGAAAACTTGAAGAAATTGGCTTCGTTTAAAAACACAGAGTACTTACGTTTATTTTTTTTGTTTTGCTGTGTTTTTTATGCTTACAGTTGTTTTCTCTCTGCAAGCAATATGGGTGCAGGTGATGCCAAATGGTATCAATATATTTTGCATGATGCCTTAATTCAATTTCATCACCATATATTTCCTGTTTATGTTGGTCAAAGTGAGTTTAATTTTATTGGCGCAACTGATATAAGAGCACCTTATTATTTTTTGCTTGGACAGCTACTTGATTTTCTCACTTGGGGCCTTGCCAATTCATTAATTATTCAGCATTTGATTGTCTTTATGAATGCCATAATTGCTGCTTTTTTATTTTATTTTTTATTAACAAGGATTGCGCCGCAACACCGATGGCAAGCTACGGTTGTTAGTTTTTTTTATATTACCTGTCCTGGCATCATAGGTCTTATTTATTTTCAAGATTCTTATCACGCTTTTATGGCGATCCCTTATGTTCCACTGGCAATTTATGGCTTAATTTTAATTAATCAAAAAAATAATTTATTTTCTTATATTATTACTGCACTAGGTTTAACACTGACTTGGTTAGCACATCCACCAATAGCGCTTTGGACAACTGCGATCATATGTTTTTTCCTAGCTTTACAAATTGTTTTTTTACGAAAAGGATTCATTGCGCTGATATGCGTACTTTCTTTGTTAATGATTTTCAATTGCTGGCAATTCATTTCTATTTCCATCCTTAACTTAGGAAACGAATGCGCAGGTCATGGAGCTCATTTTTTGAATTCTGTTTTTAACAAACTCAGCGCGGACGTGCCTGCAGCATTTTTACCGCTAGGCTGGGCAAATGGTGAAAGCCCTGACCTGCAATTAGGTTATGCTTTATGGCTAATGCTGGCCATTAGCTTGTTTGTTGCTATACGCTGGCCATTACAAAACTCGATGCGCAACTTACTTTTATGTGTTTTCGTCTTATTTTTATTTTTATTCCCTTTTCCCTACATCAATCAAAAACTCTGGTCTCTCACACCTGATTTTGTCCGTGAAATTACCACGGCGTGGGCACAACAACGCTTTTATGTAATCATAGCGGCTATTACATGCATCTGTGCAATGATGGCTTTCACAAAAATACAAGCGCTTTTCTTTAGGAAAATTTTAAACGTATTACTGTTTGGATTATTTTTTTGGAATGTTTATCAAACGTATTATTTTATTCATCACGGTCAAATCCAAAAAGATGGGGAAATTTCCTGGCTAAAATCGCACAATATATTTTTCTATAATTATACTTTATATCCACAATTAAGAGATACTTATCACGAAGGCACTATAGACCCCATGCTGAAAAGCAAGCTTCTTGACAGTAAGCAAGCTATTCTACCAGAATACGATAACGAACAAGTGGTAATAAGTAAATCTCTCAATCTAAAAAATACTGAAATCTATTCTTATCAATCCTTTCCATTCATTATTAATAAAAATAACCAACCCGTTAAAAAAGACATTCCCTTACTAAAAATAAAAATTCCTGATAACCAAAATTTTTTACTAGTTGCATCTATTAGCACAAAACAACTTAAACAACTTTCTGACGATAATTACATAGGATACTCTTTTGCAATAAGCAGTCATAAAAACACCCATTTATATTTTAATGCTTCTTACCGTTTTGATGCATTACCCACAGAAAACTCTAAAGTCTTATTACCTATCTTTATCGATAACAATGAAGAAAATGAATTATATTTTACCCTCAACGGAATTAATGGCCATGGGAAAATTTTGATAGAGAGTTATAAACTGATAAAATATGATGCTGATTCTTTGCCAATCCATATTGAGTCTTTTACCCCCTACAAAGCACAAGTTAAAACACCTATTAGCAATACTTATCTTGAGATTTTCAAACAATACCTTCCAGGGTATCAAGCAATTGTCAACGGTAAAGCAGTCGCCGTATTCAAATCAAAGAACAATTTGATTTTAATCCCTTTAAAAAATAGCGGCAACAATGTGATTACTCTTTACTATAAGGGAACTCAATTAATGCATTTAGCATTTATATTGAATATGATAATTTGGGGAATGTTACTAATTTACCTGATACGACAACGCTACAAATTTATTATTTAATAAATTTTCTTTTTGATAACAAAGTCTTTCCTTAGTTTGATCATCTAACACTTCACCACCGCTGAACAACAAAACAGCGTGGCCAGCTGCCGTATCCCATTCACAAGTTGGACCTGAACGCGGATAAATATGCGCTGAACCTTCGGCGACTAAGCAAAATTTTAGTGAACTACCTATAGAAACGGTAGAAATATTTTTTCCTTTTATCCAAGGTTTAATCATATTCATTTCATCATCTGTGGCATGTGACTTAGACATAGCAATTTTTAAATCATCATGTGTTTGCATAATCGGTAATTTTTCTGTTGCTGCATTTTTTTTCTGACGAAATGAGCCTATTGTTTTTGCACCAAAATAAGTAAGTGCTAAAGCAGGCGCGTGTACTACACCCAACACAAGTTCCCCTCGATGAATCAAGGCAACATTCACTGTAAATTCATCAGTCTTACGTAAAAATTCTTTAGTACCATCTAAAGGATCAACTAGCCAATAAGTTTCCCACATGGCACGCTGATGATAAGGAATATCAGCACTTTCTTCCGATAAATAGGGAAAATCAGCCAGCGCTGCCAACCCTTTTTTTAAAATCTGATCGGATTCCAAGTCTGCTGTAGTCAATGGCGAATGGTCATCTTTATAAACAACATTATTCGCTCTACTACCTCGATAAATATCTAAGATTGCATCACCTGCGGTACGACACAGATCTACAATAGCGGGTAAAAAAAACTCAACTGAATGCAGCAAAAGTATGGCTCCTAAAGCTCCAATATGATAGTATCAGCACACTTCAACCCCCAAGGATACCCCAATGGAGTCATTTACTCTAGAATCAATTTCCCGTGATACGATTCTGATCAATAATGTGAAGATGGGGAAAAACATCAAATATTTCAGTTTTGTTAATCTTTACGGTTGCACCATCGGCGATGACACAAAAATAGGGACTTTTGTCGAAATTCAAAAAAACGCCATCATCGGCAAACGCTGCAAAATTTCTTCTCATACCTTCATTTGTGAGGGCGTACACATAGGCAACGATGTCTTCATTGGCCACGGCGTTATATTCACCAATGATAAAAACCCCCGTGCCAGCATTAATGGCCAACCTATCACCGACCAATGGACACTGGCGGAAACCTATATCGAAGACAATGTTTCTATAGGCTCCAATGCAACTATTTTATGTGGGATTCGCATACATCAAGGCGCGGTCATTGGCGCAGGCGCTGTAGTTACTAAGGATGTTCCTGCAGGCGTAACTGTTGTCGGTAATCCTGCTCATATTCTTTAAACAGAGAGAAAATATTATGGAAAGCAGCCCAATCCCATTAAACGATCTAGCCTGGCAATGGCAAAAAATAGAACAAAAATTTATGCCTGAATTTCATGAATTGGTCAAACATGGTCATTTTTGTCTAGGCCCTGCTGTAGATCAATTTGAAAAAGAATTTGCTAATTTTGTAAACAGTCCGGAAGCCATTGCCGTTAATTCCGGCACTTCTGCTCTACATCTTGCACTTATCGTTGCTGGCATCAAACCTGGTGACAAAATTCTAGTTCCTGCACAAACCTTTGTGGCAACCGTATGGGCAGTCTTATATATAGGTGCTATACCTGTATTATGCGATGTTGAAAAAGACACTGGTAATATCGATATCGCAGATGCTGAAAAACGCTTACAACCAGGCACGAAAGCCATCATTCCCGTTCATCTCTACGGCCAACCCGCCAACATGCAAAAAATCATGGCATTCGCTGAAAAAAATAATCTCATTGTCATAGAAGATGCTGCACAAGCACACGGTGCAAAATTTCAAGGAAAAAACGTAGGCACTATCGGTAAACTTGGTTGCTTTAGTTTTTATCCTGGCAAAAATTTAGGTGCACTCGGTGAAGCCGGCATGATAGTGACAGCTGATAAAGCACTCGCTAAACGTTTACGTTCGCTACGTCATCACGCCCAAGAAGAACGTTATATTCACAATGAATTAGGTTTTAATTATCGCATGGAAGGTATTCAAGGTCTTGCTTTATCACACAAGTTAGCTCATCTGACTGAATGGACTGATATGCGCCGTCATGTTGCCAAGCGTTATCTACAAGGTTTAAAAGATTTACCTTTGACGTTACCAGAGATTATTCATGATGATCATGTCTACCACTTATTTGTCATACGCACACCTAAGCGCGATGCCTTACGCGATCATTTAAACGCACAACAAATTGCGACAGGCTTGCACTACCCTGTTCCGCTGCATCGACAACCTTGTCTTAAACATCTTGCTTGCGCTACAAAAAGTTTTCCGCATGCTGAAAACTTTTCTAGCCAAGGATTATCATTACCTATTTATTCAGGCATGACAGATACACAGACGGATAGAGTCATTAAAGCCATTCATCAATTTTTTGAGAAAGAATAATGACGCTCGACAAAAAACTTCCCACATTTATCATTGGCGGTGCACCCCGCAGTGGTACAACTTTTTTATGCCATGTGCTTGATAAACATCCTGATGTATTTATTGCAAAACCTTTTTCTCCAGAACCCAAAATTTGCTTACAACCTGCGGCACAAGGATTAGCGGAATATAAAAAACGTTATGAAGAATTATTTGCCCCTGTCACTCATCAAAAAGCATGGGGGGAAAAATCCAGTGCTTATCTAGAAAATATCAACGCGCTTAATCATTTAAAAAATGTTATTACGAAACAAACCCGTTTTTTATTCATCGTTCGAGAACCAGTAAAACGCGCTTACTCTAACTATTTACGCTCCAAAAACAATGGATTAGAAACACTTTCATTTTCTGAAGCTGTCAAACTCGAAGGACAACGTCAAGATCCTTTCCCACCGGAAAAATCTTATGTCCGCCCTTTTGACTATTTAATTCGCGGCGATTATGCAACATATGCTGAACGTTATCTCAACGCATTTGGACGAGATCGAGTAAAATTTATTTTATTCGAAAACATTCAACATGCACCTGATGCATTTTATAAAGATTTGCAAACATTTATCCAAGTAGATCCATTACCCAGAGAAAAAATAGCCACAGGAAAGATTAATGCCAGCGAACCTGATGAAACACTTGATGAAAATCTAGCGAACGAATTGCGCGAAAAAATGCGTCCCTCCGTAGAGAGATTTTCCCAACTAACCAACCTGGATGTCAGCGTATGGGGATATTAAAATATCTACCGTTGTTAAAAATAATTTTTACTGTTGGTGTTGTTTTATATTTACTTAAAATATTGAACTTTCAATTGCTCTGGAGTGGAATACAGCAATTATCTCTGCAAACATTAATAGCCGCGTTTATGTTTTGCTTTTTATCTATTTTTTTTCAGGCTACGCGATGGTATTTTTTAACAAAAAAACAAATGGCTACCACTTTTTGGCAACAAACATTGTTATTCTGGCGAGCAAACTTTTTAAATTTGATTTCACCGGCTTCACTAGGTGGTGATGTTTATCGCGTGGCTGTCTCTCATAAAAACTCAATTACACTGGGCTTAATTTTACGCGAACGATTAATTGGCTTGTGGGGTTTTTGTGTTTGTTATTTATTTTTTTTCGCTTGGTCTTTTGAAAAACTACCGCCTTTTTTTCTTAACATAGCCATTCTTTGCGGTATAGGATTTGTAGGCTTGCTTTTACTGCAAATACTATTCCCATTGTTTCTCACAAAATTTTCTATAGCCAAAATCAAAAATGAGGCCTGGCAACAACGTCTGCTTTCTCTTGCTCAAGCCACAAAATATATAACACTGGTTGAATTCTTACAAATTTTTATATTAACCATTTTATCCATTATCAGTTGGGCTATGGTTTACTATTACTTAATGAATACAAGCTCTCTTCACGATATGCAAACAGCAGGACTAAATAGCATTATTGTTGAGATTTCTCGCTGGATACCTGCAACAATTCAAGGCATTGGTATACGCGAAGGGGTTTCTACCTATGCGTTCCAATTATTAGGCTACACTGGCGAAATAGGTTTTTTAGTTGCTGGACTTGCCTACTTAATGAATAATCTTGTATTAATATTACTTGGCGCAATCGGTTTTTTAACAAATTCACTAAAATCTTATTCAGAGGTAAAAAATACTATATGAAGCAGATACCACATATTACTATAGTGACGCCAGTATACAATGAAGAACTGTGCTTAGACGCCTACCATAAAGCGATAACCAACGTCTTATTATCCGTTCATGATATTCATTTTAAAGTCATTTTCATTGATGACGGCAGCAGTGATAATAGCTGGCAACTCATTGAAAAGATCTGCCAATCTTCAGAGCGATTTAGTGCTATTCGACTATCTCGCAATTTTGGCTCACATATTGCCCTCAGCGCTGGTATTCAACATGCGGAAGGTGATGCTGTGGCGACACTCGCTTGCGATCTGCAAGATCCTCCTGAAGTAATTCTTGAATTTGTGAAACAATGGCAACAAGGCACCCAAATTGTTTGGGGGAAACGTCGTCAACGCGTCGATCAACGTTGGCGAAAATGGATGAGCCATATCTTTTTTTCATTATTAAAAAAATATGCTATGCCAAAAAATTCTAAATTCTGCACTGGTAGTTTCTTTTTAATTGATAAAACAGTCGTCAATTGTTTTAAGAAATTTCAAGAACATAATAGAATTACCTTTGCATTAGTTGCATGGACAGGCTTTAATCAAGAAGTCGTTCTATACGACAGACATGCGCGTTTCGCAGGTAAATCTGGCTGGACTTTTTCACACATGTTAAAAACACTGTGCGATGCTTTTGTCGCATTTTCAAATTTACCAGCACGTTTAATTACGGCGGTTGGTATCACTATCTGGTTAGGTAGTTTAGGATTTGCAGTTTACTTGATTATTAAGCGCATATTTACTGATGTCATGCCTGGATGGACAGGATTAATGTTGGTGAATTCATTTATGTTTGGCTTAGTGTTTTTAATTTTAGGACTCGCTATGGAATACTTAAGACGCATACACATTGAAGTGACTAGCAGACCACTTTACTTTATTTCTGGACGAGTCAATTTCGCCGAGGAAAGTATAACATGAATAAATTAACTCGTATTCGCATTCATAATGATAATGCAATACCGCACTTGCAATGGGCACATGATTTAACTATTTCACTACCACGTACCTTCACGTCTCATTTATATGCACAAGGAAAATTAACAAATCCGAATGTACTTGTGTTAAACAAAACATTTCTAACGTCAGATACTATGATGCTTGCGCGTGATTTATTAGATGAGGTTAGACTGACAGCCGCATTTACCGAATCAAAACCAACTTCTAGCAAACTACCTGTTAATTATCAACATGTGCCATCACTGCTTCGTGATATTGTTGCTAATGTTATCGGCAGAATTAAACGCAGAAAAATATCAGAATGGGCTAAATTTCCTGCCTGGCCTATTGATTTAAGCGCTGACGTACTCGAGGATTTATCTTACCCTACAAAATTGCTGTCGCAAACTGCAACACCTGTTTTATTGACACACGATTTAGATAGCGCAGAAGGCTTAAATAATTTAGTCGATTATTTTTTAGATATTGAAGAAAGTGTTGGCGCAAAATCTTGCAACTATATTGTGCCTTGCTCCTGGGCTATTCCCTATAATAAATTAGACATTGTTCTTAACCGCGGCCATGAAATAGGAATACATGGCTATGATCATAGTAACAAAACACCGTTTTTACCTGAAATTGAACGCCATCAACGCTTGCTTGCTGCTGAGCCTCTTATCAAAGCATATCGAGTGTCTGGCTATCGGGCGCCTTCATTATTGCGAACCAAAGGCTTGTTACATAATCTAGAATCTTTTTATCGTTACGATAGCAGCATCCCAACCTCTGGTGGACTTTTTCCTATTCCTAATAATGGTTGTGCAACCGCTCGTCCTTTTAAAATTGGCAATCTATGGGAAATTCCATTGTCTATGCCGCGTGATGGTAGTTTGCAATTTTTAGGTTACTCTTGTCAGGAAATTTTAGACATGTGGATTGCTTGTGCTAACCTGATTGCCCAATCAGGTGGCGTAATTAATTTATTAACTCATTGTGAACAACGTTTTAGTGGCAAAAAAAGCATGCGCGAGATTTACCGTAAATTTTTAGAATATCTTGCGAGTGATAATCGATTTAAATTCACTTTACCTAAAGATCTTTGCACAGATCTTTATGCAAAAGAAATCGACATAAACGTAGTAAAAGAACCTGTAATATGACGTTTACAACGCTTAATTATTTAGCACTTACTCATGATTCATCGCTGACTGGAATATTAAAACAATATTCTACCGCTATCAGTCCTCGAATTTTAGACTTAGGTTGTGGTGTAGGCACTCATACTTTATCTTTAGCTAATGTTTTTACTAATGCAGAACTGCTAGGCATAGACATATCCTCATCAAATATTACTGCCGCATTAAAAACTGTGGCTGACAATAGACAATATAATATAAAATTTGTTGAAACTGACTATTTAACTTTAAATGATTCTGGTTTTGATATTATCCATGCGGAAAGTGTTTTACATTTAATTACCGCTGATGATGCAGATCTATACCAGAAAATATCAAATGATTTGAATAAAAACGGCATTTTAGCCGTCACTATGCCTTATGATTGCATTTATAATCGCTTGTTGATTACAGCAAGACAACTTTTAAAAATATTACGCAATCCATTACTAGATAAATGTATTTTAAAAATCGCTTCCTGGCTGCATCCTGAAATCGATATTGCTGTACTCAGAGACAGAATACCTTATATGTACATCATTCCACAGCGCTTATATTCTAAACGATTACAGAATTTGTTTGATAAAAAATATAATCTCAAGGTCATCTATTCCGAGAAATGCCAACACGCGTCTCTGGCAAAACCTAGACATAAAATAATTTTATTTCAAAAAAATTAAGTTATTCTCATACACAAGTCCCCTCTCCCGCCGCTTGCTATCATGAAATAAAATGAACTCCACAGCGGGAGAGGGTTAGGGAGAGGGAAGATCAACGATCACAAAAAACAATTGGCTGTCGTTTACCCTCACCCCGACCCTCTCCCGCTGGAGATACATCATATTTTTGTATTACTATAGCGGCGAGAGAGGGAGAGTGATAAAAATATCAAAAATATATTGCTGCTGCTCATCAGTTAACGCCGGATGCATAGGCAATTGCAATGTTGTTGCTGCAACGTGTTCTGTTATGGGTAATTTTGCTTGATATGAAAGGTAAGGTTTTTCGAGATGGGAAGCCATCACCCCTCTGCGCGTAGGAATATTTTTTTTAAATAAAGTATCCATTAATTCATTTCTAGAAATAGGGGCATTATCTTTTAATTGAATTTGATACGTTTGCCAATTAGTTTTTACATTTTTTGGTACTGTTGGTAGCTTAATCCAGGGATGTTTTGAAAAAAATGTTTGATACCGTTCGGCAATACGCTGACGGCGTTGCATAATATCGTTCAGGCGGTCTAATTGGCATAAGCCAATCGCCGCTTGAATATCTGTTAAACGAAAATTGTAACCCACTTCTGGATAATTTTCAAAATGCGTAGGCGATGCATCGCGACGATCAAAGTCTGAAAGCGACATACCTTGGTGACGTAAGCGTTTCAATCGCTCAGCGAGATCTGCATCTTTTACCACAATCATCCCACCCTCACCTGTTGTTACAATTTTACGCGCATGTAAACTAAAAATCGTAATATCACTATGCGCACCGACAGGTTTTCCATCAACAGCGCTTGCAAAAGAACAAGCTGCATCCTGCACCACCATAATACCGTGTTTTTTTGCAATTTTTTGAATGCCTTGAATATCACATGGCAAACCAATTTGATCGACAGGTAGAATTAATTTTGTTTTAGCCGTAATTTTTCGTTCAATATCAGCAGGATCGATATTCCAAGTATGCGGATCAATATCAGCAAATACAGGCGTTGCCCCTGCATGTAAAATCACATTCACGGAGGCAATAAATGTCAGCGAAGGCACAATCACTTCATCGCCTGGCCCAATACCCAAAGCTTTTAATACTAAAAATGCTCCCGTCGTCCACGAAGAAACACCGATTCCAGCAATCGTATTTGACATGACGGCAAAACGTTTTTCTAACTCTTGTAATTTTGCACCGCCCACAACCCATTGGCTTTTAACGACATCAGAAGCCGCTTTTGCTTCTTCGTCGCCAAAATAAGGACAACTAAATTTGATTGCTTGCATCAGACTTTCTCCGTTTGCCAATTCAAAATATCTTTTTCTAGCAACACAGAAACATCCGTGTGTGACTGTTGAAACCATGACAAATAATCCTGCAAACCTTGCTCAAATCCAATTTCAGGTTTAAATTTTAAAACTTGGCTGGCTAAATGCGTATCCGCATGCAAAAAATGCACATCGCCAGGTCTAGGATCTACAAACATAGGCTTAATATGGGGTTTACCACAAAGTTTTGCTAAAAGCACTGCAACTTCTTGCATTGTATATGCCTTACCAAATGCAATATTCACTTCTTTTCCTATTAATGCATCACAATGTGCAGCCAACGTTAATCCATGTGCTACTTCAGTTACGTGAGTAAAATCTCTTGCACAAGCACCGTTACCAAAAATCACAGGTGGCAAATCATTCAATAAGCGAATAATAAAACGTGGAATCACTTCTGCGCGAATACCTTGTTCATAAGCACGTGGACCATACGCATTAAATGGACGCACTATCGTTGTTGGCAACTGATAAGTACGGTAATAAGCTTTCGCATAATACTCACCCGCAAGCTTAGCCGCGCCATACACAGTCATTGGCTCACATAAAGTAGACGTTTCATTTAATAATTTATCTTTGCCATTGCCATAAACTTCCGAAGAAGAACAATAAATAAAACGTTTGATTTTATGTTTACGCGCCACTTCCAACATGTTAATCGTGCCCGTAGCATTGGTATGATGATTTTGCAAAGGCAAATTTAATGATCGTCTTACGCACTCCACTGCTAAATGAAAAACAATATCACAATCTTGCATAGCCAATTCAATCGAATCAAAATCTAAAATAGATCCTTCAATAATTTTTACATCACCCGATTGTTCAGCAGATTGTAAATAAGATTTTTTTCCTACAGAAAAATCATCCAGCACAGTAACAGCACGGTTCTTAGCAACCAATAAGTCCACCAAATGGCTGCCGATGAATCCCGCGCCACCGGTTACGAGTATTCTTTTTTGCATGAATGTGTCTCACGTTTTTTAGAAAGTTGTTGAAGATTCGATTCAATTGCTTGCTGTGCCGTTTCTAACATTTTTACAACACGTAATCCTGCATAACCATCCATCAGTGATTTTTCTTTTTTGAAGATAACATTAGCAAAATGTGCGACAACACCTTGCAATGCTTCTTTATTAGGTACACGCGGCGAGAAAATATCACCTATTCGATATTCCGGAATAATAACGTTACGATTTTCTTCTTGCTGATGTGATATCCCACTATTATAAATTTTAATTTTTTCTTCATGATTCAAGTCATCCCAAACCAGCATTTTATTCGTGCCACCAATCGATACTCGTCTGACTTTGACAGGCGACATCCAACTCATATTAAAATGGGCAATCATATTGGAAGGAAAATACATAGTTAAATAAGTCATATCTGGCAAGTGCGGATTCAAATGCGCATAAGCCGCTGCTTCCATATGAATAGGTTCTTCGTTAAAAAGATAATGCACGATAGAGAAATCATGCGGCCCCAGATCCCAAAGCACATTAATATCTTGTTGAAACAATCCCAAATTCACGCGCACGGAATCAAACGAGCAAATTTTTCCTAATTCACCGCTTCGGCAAATTTCATGAATTTTTTGCACGGAACTATTAAATAAAAAAGTGTGGTCTACCATTAAAGTAACCTGCATTTTTTCAGCAAGATCAATCATTTCTTGCGCTTCACGTTGATTAGTACATAATGGTTTTTCAACCAATACATGTTTTTTCTTTGCGAGCGCCTTCATTGTTAATGGATAATGGGTACCAACAGGTGTGGCAATCACGACCGCATCAATTTCTGGATCATTGATTAAGATATCTGCATCAGCAATTAATTTAATTCTCGCATCAATACGCTGCACTAACTCAAGACGCTTAGGATTACCATCAGCAACCGCATATACTTGAAAATTTGGGTTAGCCATAAAATTACGCAGTAAATTAGGCCCCCAATAACCAAAACCAATTAAACCAATTTTAATCATACAATACCTTTTATTTCTTTTGTGCGACCATTAAAAATGTAGATGCTAACGAATAATATCTTTCTGAACGGACAAAAAACCAATCCAAATATTTTAGTGGAAACAATAACAAACACAACCCAAAATACAACATAGGTTGCAACCGCCGATTGCCAAAACTAAATAAAATAGAAAAAAATTCTGTAATACTGGCAAGAAAATGTGTGATAGGACCCGTCACATTGAATTGCTCGATCTTCTCCCAATCAGCAAATAAAATATCTAAACCTTTATGAGTATACCGTTGAAAATCATAAGGTGACGCATGGAAAGGAAATAAAAATGGCACAGAATGCACGCTGTAACCACCTAATTTCGTACACTGGTGAATTTTCTCAATTAATTTATTAGGGTATGGAATATGTTCGATGACACTGCGCGACGCAAACATGTCTACTGATCCTGGTAAAAATGGCAGTTTTTCGATATCACAAATAATATCGACCACATCATAATCAAACATATCCATACATATTATGTTGTTATCGATTCTGTGATTACCACAACCTACATCAACCACTATTTTTTCTGTTAAAGAGATTCGTTTTTTTAATTCAGCCAAATAATTAAATGGATATGTCGGTGCGATAACATTAACACCAATAGAATAATAATATTTGCCTAACCATTTTTTCAATTTTCCCTTGATAGAATCCAAAGTATCTTCGTACGTCGGCACATCGATAAAATATAACTTACCGTCCCGAATAGGATATTGTTTCTGACAAGATGCGCATAAAAAATAGTTTTGTTGACAATCTAATTTTACGCAGCACGATGGGCAAGCTAAAATAGATTTGATTTTTTCTATGCGCGGATTTGTTTTCATACTACAACTTCAGCCGTTGATGAATAAGCAAAAGTTTCTTTCACATATTCAAGTATACGATTTACTGACTGTTCTACCGTCAGTTGCACGGTATCGATAATTAATTCTGGGTTCAGAGGCGCTTCATAAGGTGCTGAAATTCCAGTAAACTCGGCAATTTCTCCCTTTCTAGCTTTTTTGTACAACCCCTTAGGATCTCGTTCTTCACAATGTTCTAAATCTGCTTTGATATAAATCTCATGAAACATACCTTGAGCCAGCATACGGCGCACTTTATTTCTATCTGCTTGATAAGGTGAAATAAACGCCGTAACACATACAAATCCTGCATCGGCGAATAATGCGGAGACTTCACCAATACGTCGAATATTTTCCGCACGATCTTCGGGAGTAAAACCCAAATTAGAATTTAATCCTGAGCGAATATTATCACCATCTAAGGTATAAACTTGATAACCTTTTAAAAAAAGCATTTGCTCGAGCGCCATCGCCAATGTCGATTTGCCCGCACCTGATAACCCAGTAAACCATAAAACACCGCCACGATGACCGCTGCGCTGCTGTCGCATATCATAAGTGACATAATGTTTGACTTGCGTTAAATTGGATGGGCGTTTTTCTAATAATGTGCGTTGATTAGGAAAACCCTTCATAGAAATCATGCCGCCAGCAACGATCTCATAAGCATCTACCAACACAAATCTACCGGTATGTTTTAATGAATGATATTCATCCACAGGTAGTAATTCTTGCACACGCAGAATAACTTCGCCGCATTGGTTTTTACGCAACTGTTCTACTTTATTTTTTTGTAAAGATTCTGTATCGATTTCATATTCAATCGATTGGACAATCACGTTGACTTCACGCGTCAATAATTTCATTTTATATGTTTTATTTAACACAATGGAATCGTGACCCAACCAAAAAAGTGTCGCGCGGAAAACCGTAGTCAGCATCGGTGGATTTTCAAGATGACTCACAACATCACCACGTTCTACAAATAATTGTTTATCTAGCGTAATGCCAATTGATTCACCTGCTCTCGCTTCGACTTGTTTTTCGGCATGCCACGTTTCAATAGAATTCACTTTTGCCATTTGATTGGAAGGAGAAATTAAAATATCATCGCCCACGCGTAACACGCCCGATTCTACGCGCCCAGCAATAATTCTACGCTCATCAAATTTATAAACATCTTGCACAGGAAAACGTAAAAAACCCGAATCTATTCTATCGGTAGCCACTAAGTTATCCATCGCATCTAACACAGTGACACCTTGATACCACTGCATATGTGTAGATCGCGCAGATAACATATCACCCTCACGCGCTGAAACAGGTATAATCGCCTGCGGTGTTATTCCCACTTCTTGCAAATGTGCAATGATGTTAGCTTTCACTTGGTTGAATTTTTCTTCGCAATATTGTACTAAATCCATTTTATTAACAATCACTACAACTTGCTGAATACCTAAAAAATTTAAAAAATAAGCATGGCGTCGTGTTTGCTGTCGCACACCTTCTGAAGCATCCACTAAAAGAAAAGCTGCATCAGCAGAAGCTGCGCCACTCACCATATTTTTTAAAAATTCTATATGACCTGGCGCGTCAATAATCGTCACTTGTCGCCCTGGTCTATTAATCATGATTTGACTAGTATCAATCGTGATAGCTTGATCACGTTCTGCTTGGAATGCATCTAACACAAAAGACCATTCTAGCGGCATATTACGTTTCAAACTCACCGCTTTGAGTTCTGCTAACTTTCCATCTGGTAAAGAATCTGTTTCATATAACAAACGTCCAATTAAGGTCGACTTACCATCATCAACATGACCTACAACCACGAGTTTTAAAGTATTAGTAGTCATTACATATACCCTGACGATCGTAATTTTTCGAATGCATCTTCTTGCTCATGATCCATCGCACGTCCCGCACGTTCAGGCTGCTTAGTAGTTTTTAATTCACTGATAATTTCATCCAATGTCGCAGCATTTGATACAATAGGATGTGTAATATCTTTTTCACCCAAAGAGCGATAACGCATGCCATTGCGTGCAAAATAAAGTGGTACGACTGGAATATTTTCTTGTTTGATATATTCCCAAATATCTAATTCTGTCCAAGCTAATAAAGGATGAATACGCAAATGCGTACCGGTCACAAAATCAGTTTTATATTGGTCCCAAAACTCTAAGGGTTGATCGCGAAATTTCCATTCACCGGATTCATGACGCGGGCTGAAAACTCTTTCTTTACTGCGTATCGCTTGTTCATCACGGCGAATACCTAATAATATCCCTTTAAATTGATGCTGCTCAATGACTCGTTTTAATCCTAATGTTTTACGCGCAGCAGCGCGAGTTTTAGGCGGCAGTGATGGATCTGTTTCTTCGATGGGTGGACATTCTGCATTAATATAAGTGAGGTTCCATTTTTTGACATATTCATCACGGAACGCATAGACTTCATCTAATTCATTACCGGTATCCAACAAAATCGTAGTAAATGGTACGTGGCCAAAAAAAGCTTTTCTAGCTAACCATAATAAGACATTTGAATCCTTGCCTAGTGACCATAACATAGCCAATGGTTTTACCCGGTTGTAAGCTTCACGCAGAATATAAATAGATTGGGCTTCTAATTCCTTTAGTTTGTTCATTTTATATCCAGCTATTGATTTTAATCCAAAGCCTTTCGTGTAGGTAAAAAAGGAATGTTTTAGCGATAAATTCGATCACACCCACTGAAGTCGCCATGACAAGACTATTGGTCACAGAAAAGGTAACACCTACTGTTGTTAAAGTACCTAAAATGCGCCAGCTAACTGCTTTTATCCAGCTGCGAGTATGTGAATCGACTAATAATTTTGCTTCAGACATTCAACACCAGCCTCTATAAATTTAATGTAACTGCGCCCTGCTATTTGCCTGGTGTTGTCGCGTAAATATTAAACACCACTCAAGCCTTTGCATGATCCTGGATACTCATAGCGAGGTAAAAATAATCGGGATATAGTAGCAAAAATATCATAATAAAACAGTATTATTTCATTCCTTAGGGAAGATAGTGTATCATTGATATTTCGTTTGTCAGATGAGCTACTTATCTATGGCCCGCACAGCGTTAATGACTGGGATTACCGGACAAGATGGCTCTTACCTCGCTGAATTATTAGTACAAAAAAAATACCGCGTTGTTGGCTTAGTCCGCAATAGCACTGCTAGCCAATCTCGTAATATTGCCCATTTGCATAATCAAATTGATTTTATTTTTGGTAATCTAAATGACTCCGCATCGATTTATACGGCTATACAAAAAGCCCAACCCGATGAAATTTATAATCTAGCTTCCCAATCCTACCCTAGTCATTCCTGGGAGCTCTCATTAGAAACCGCTGAAGTTAACGGTTTAGGCGCACATCGTCTTTTTGATGTGGTGCGACAACTCAAACCTGATTGTAAAATTTATCAAGCTTCGTCATCGGAAATGTATGGTGACACAAATGTTTTTCCACAAAATGAATCCACCCCATTTAATCCTATTAATCCTTATGCTGCAGCAAAACTTTATGCGCATAACATCGCTAAAATATATCGTAAAAGTTACAATATGTTTATTAGCTGCGGCATTCTCTTCAATCATGAAAGCCCAAAACGACCGCCGCATTTTGTCTGCCAAAAAATTACATACGCTGCTGCTTGCCTTAAACTAGGTATAGAGAATTCCCCCTTATTCAATGAATACGGTGAACCACTTGTCAAAAATAACCAGTTAACTTTAGGCAACTTAGATATTAAACGCGATTGGGGATTTGCGGGCGATTATGTTGAAGCGATGTGGTTGATGTTACAGCATAAAACGCCAGAAGATTTTGTAATTGGCACAGGCCAGATGCACAGTCTTCGCGAAATTTGTGAGATTGCATTTTCACACGTAGGCTTAAACTGGAAAAATTATATTAAATCAGATCCTCGTTTCATTCGACCTACAGAAACAAATACTACTGTAGCGGATGCTGCTAAAGCAAAACAGTTACTCAATTGGACACCGAAGGTCACTTTTTCTGAATTGATAAAAACCATGGTTGATAGTCATCTCATCCATTTAAAATCACAAGTCACTCATGTACAATCTGTAATAAGCGAATAGAGATAACCCTTCATGAAAAAATTACGCATTGGCATCCCACTCATACAACAAGAATTAAATGGTCGCACAGGCTGGGTTGCGGGTCTTTATTTTGTAAAAAATTGTATTAATGCATTAAATACTCTACCAGTAGAACAAGTGCCCGATATTTTCGTATTTTTACCTGAAAGTATGAATGAACCTCTTTTTAACAGTGTCACACAACCTTCATGGTTAACTCTGGTGCATTTTTCTGATGAAACACTGAATAGCGCCGTCCATAAAGACACTGTTGAACAACAAATTAATGAATACCAGTGCGATGTTTTTTTACCACTTATGAGTTTCCCGCAATTTAATCTCAAAGGTAAAACACTAGGCTGGATCGCTGATTTCCAAGAAAAGCATTTACCCCATTTTTTTAGTCAAGATGAAATGCTTTATCGTAAATTATTAGCTGATTTTATTATGAGTTATTCTGAGAAAGCATTATGCATTAGTAATGATGTATTAAAAGATTTAAAAAACCATTATCCCGAATATGCAGAAAAAGGCAGAGTTGTTTACTTTCGCTCTGTACTTCCTGAAGAAAGTTTTTCAAAAAAAATGGAAGAGACCCTGACACATTTCAATATTCACAAAAAATATATTTACATGCCCAACCAATTTTGGGTACACAAAAATCATAAACTAGTATTTAACGTTTGGAAAAAATTAAAAGATGCTGGTTTAAATTATTCATTAGTTTGCACAGGATTTAAAAAAGATTACCGCTGCCCAGATTATTATGATGAGCTGCAATCATACATCGATGACAATGACCTAACTGAACAAATACATCTTTTAGGCTTTGTTAGCCGCGAACATCAAATTCAAATCTATCGTGGCGCTTCCGCATTATTACAACCTTCACTCTTTGAAGGCTGGAATACTTCTCTAGAAGACGCAAAAGCACTAGGCAAAAAAATTATTGTGTCCGATATCCCTATACACCGAGAGCAATGTGAAGATAATGCTGTGTATTTTGACCCACACAGCGAAGATGCTCTTTTTTATGCTATTAAATCATTATGGGACACATTACCTCATTATGATGCGACTCAAGAAAAAACGGCTCGCGATCAATACCAAATCCTCATCAAAGCCTTTGCACAAGATCTTATTCATTTATTTCATGAAGTTAATGAACAAAAAACTTCTTTGTCTAGCGATAAATATTTTTTGATGGGATTACCTGTTTTCTTTCTTAAACACTTACGCACACGCGAAAAAGATTGTGCTGAACGATTAGATCTTATTCAACAACAAGCGAAAGAGCTTGAAGCACGGCTTAAAGTCATACATGAATTGGATGATGCTGTTACAACCTTTAGACGCAAATTCAGAACATTAGAAGAAAATAAATTTGTGCGTTTATTTGCCAGAAAAGTGTTTACCGAATGAATAACTATTTCGAACGCGTTACATCTATAACTTCTCCTTTGTTTCGCTCTAATTTACTGCCCTATCTATTATTATGTTTAATTAGCACTGCTATTTATGCTCCATTTTTTTCACACAATGCACTCGGCGCGAATGATGCGCAATGGTATCATGCAGTATTAAAAGATGTCTTACTGCAATATCAACAAGGTATTTTCCCTGTTTACATAGGTCAAACCGCATTTAATTTTATTGGCGCACCTGTGGGCATGGCTTCAGGTTACGCATTTTTAGGGGTTTTACTCGATATTATCAGCCTACATAAATTGACTGCGATTGATATTCAGCACTTAATGGTCATCGTCATAGCAGCAGCTAGCATTGTATCGATGTATACCGTGCTTTATAAATTAGCGCCACACATGCGTTGGGCAGCATTTTTATTTGCATTTTTTTACGTAAGCTGTCCCGCAATCATAGGAACCATGAGTCACTTTGATGCTTACCGATCTTTTTTATCATTGCCTTTCATACCTATTTTAATCTATGGGTTGATTCGCATTTATCAAAAACAGAAATTCATTCATATTCTACTCGTCAGCATGTCATTATCTTTAATCTGGCTTGCACATCCACCCGTAGGTTTTTGGGCCAGCATTTTTTGCGGTATATTTTATTTAAGTATGTGGTTCACTATAAAAAAAGGATTGCGCGCAATTTTCCTCACCGGATTTATTTTTTTACTTTTGAGCGCTTGGCAATTTATATTTACTTTTAGCTGCCATCTGCAAACTGATTACCTACCGCAGTTACTCAGTTACGCCGATACGGTTATGGTTTTATTGAAACAAATTATTCCTGGCGTCTTTTTGCCGGTGAATTGGTCACATGAACAAATGGCACCGCTGCAATTAGGTTTTGCGTTATGGTTTTTGTTGGGGATGATTGTTTACACATTAAAGTATTACACAAATGCTTTGTTACGAAATTTGTTTTTGTGTATTTCTGTTTTTTTTGTTTTACTTTATCCTATTCCTTTTCTCACTCATTTTTTATATGCGCATATGCCACGCGTTGTTGAAAACATGACTTCGCAATGGCCTATGTTGCGTCTTTATTTTATTTTAGCACCTCTACTTCTCTTTGCAGGATTCTTAGCATTAAATGATCTTTCGCAAAAAACAGATAACAAACAACGTTATACTAAAATCATTTTTTGGCTCTGTATTTTGGCGCTATGGAGCACCATTGAGGTAGGAAAATTCACTGCTTTTATGTTTGATTCTATCTCGACAGAGAAAACAACACTGTGGCAACTACCCGAAAATTATTTATTTGTACCAAGCTACGGCGGCACGAATACACACTGGCCTGAAGGTAGTTATGACCCTACACTTGAAACCCGCTTGCTCGATTCAAACTTGAAACCCATCCCCTCTTTTGACAATAAGATAACAGTAATAAATAAATGCTTAGCGAGTAATTCTAAAGAAGATTCTGTGATACTTAAATCAAAATTTCCAATTGAAAACACACCAACTCGATTAAAAACGATAGAACTCCTGCGCTTTACCCTTGATCCTAAAAAACATTACGCCACATGCTTTGAATTGATTTCTCAATATTGTCCTGGCATCTTTCATATCGAAGGATTACATCATCATACTATGCTTTATAATCAGCTCGGCAGTTATTCATCCTCACAAAATAATGTGACAAAGCAAATACTCTTGTTATCATCATTTACAACAGAGACAAAACCAAAATCTGTAGAAGTACAGTTTATTGCAGATCCACAAAGCGACAAAAAAGCTTTCGTAAAATTTATACGTTACGGTAAAACCCAATACGACAATACCAATCTTCCTATTCACATTAAATCAATTTTTCCATTCATTGCCAATGTTGATGCGCCATTTAATCGTTCTTATCTTGAAACATATCGATTTTATCTGCCTGGTTATGAAGCAGTCGTCAATCACCATCAAGTCAAGGTATTACAATCACCCAACAATACCGTCTTAATTCCATTGGAAAAAGGCACCAATCAAATTACGCTGAATTACATAGCAACATCTTGGGTGCGAATATCTTTTTATATCAGTTTATTTTCATGGATTGCAGCATTGACGATACTATTACAAATGGCTGTATTACAAAAAATACTATTTAAACCACAACGCATTGACTCGACTGAAGCCGCTTGAGCACCGCTTGCTTATAGTGTTTTAGCAAATGATGATTCAACACATATTCACGTGATTGATGTGATTTTTTTGCTAATTCATCTGCAGAAAGCAAAGAAGCTTTCTTAATCGATTTTTCTACTTCCACAAATGTATCTTGTGCTGATACAAAACCACAATCTTCCGCATCCACCGAACTTGCCCTGGTAACAATAGGAATTAATCCTGCATACATGCATTGTAGTGTTGCCCCACCACCGCCTTCCGAACATGAAGGTGATACCACATAACTGCATTGTTTTAAAATAGTTTGAAACTGTGTAGAATTCGGTAACACCCAGCCATGGAAATGAATATTAGGTAGTTCGTGTAATTCTCGATAATACAATTCATAAAAATCTTTTTCTAATTCTACTAATCCACATATATGTAAGTGCAACTCACTATTTCTAGAAAATATTTCTAATAACCAATCCAATCCTTTATGCACTGCACCTGCCGAGGCAAACCAAAGAAAATGATTTTGCTGAAAATCATTTTTTTCAATCACTGGAGACTCGATAATGCTGATATTAAGCCTATGCTTAGGCACTCGATGATGCGCATAAGTATCACGCGTAAAATCATTACCTAAATACCATATTTCATCAATCTTGCCTTCACAAGAAAATGGTTTGGATTGACGGCGCGGCAAAAGCATGACACCACGACGTTCTTTTAACTGATTAATGCGGCCATACTCTGCAGGATTCGCAAAACTCCAATGACAACCTGTCGCATACAAAATTACTTTGCCAGAGGGTTTGACCAGCGTTTTAGCATATTCCAATTGGAAATCCAGTGCGATAAGCAAATCATAATCCGCTTTGCCAACTGCTCGCATATCTGCGTCCCAATTGACAACATCAACATCATAACCTTGTTCTGATAAACATTCGATGAGTGTTCTGCATTCCTGGAAATTACTGTGCCCTAAAAAATTAGGATGGTCTGCTGGCAAGGTATAACTTTCTGGAATATATCCCAGTAGCGCTTTTTTACCGGTAGTATTGATTGCTGGAACATGGACGATATTCAAAAAAATTTCCTCA
>LSTE01000070.1 GCA_001644445.1 Gammaproteobacteria bacterium SCGC AG-212-F23 | reverse complement strand
CATTCCAATGCTTAATACTTCCTATTTTGAACAAAAAAATCCAAGAATTAAATGCAAGCAAACCACTACTACCCTTTACTTTAGCATCAATAGAAATTCAACAACAAAAAAACACAGAAGTCATGCGGTTAATAAATCAACGCCTAGAATTAAGCATAACTGAAATGGCCGCGATACTAATCCATTTTAAAATTCCTCATACAGAAGCAAACAATCTCCAATACTCCCCTGACTTCATGGACGCACTCTTCAATGAGCAAACCGAGGTTGCTCTAGGTAAAGAAATTATCAAAATATTTAATGACTTATTGGACTTAGGCTTTAAAACACGCTTAATGCACGTTCATCATCAATTTCTTTTAGACAAAATAAATCGTGACACTTATCAACAAATAGGGCAATGGCTTCTGGATACCAACGTTATTCAGTTACGCACAAATACTTCTGCTGAGTTGGCTAACACACTTTCTGCATCCATACATTCCACTCTAAGCCCCGAATTATTAACAAGCTTAGTTAAAAAAGTAGAAAAAGCTACTAATAGATTCACCACACAAAAAGGCGGAACAAAACAAACACCCGCAAGCTTAAGCGCACTCGAAAAAAACATACGAAATCAAATAAAAAATAACTTCAACATGGAATTAACAAGCTTAGATGATGAGAGAGAAGGTCAATATCACCGAGAATTAATACACGATTTATTTGGTTTTTTTACCGCCCCAATACCAGAAAACGGTCTACCACTAGCAATCATACAACACACCCACAAAAATTATGCGGTATACGACAATGTTGGATTAGTTTCTAGAAATACTAAAAATAGCACTATCACGCTACCCGCTTATCTAATTGATTTTCTATGGAGCAATCCTGATCAAAAACAACCAATAATTATTCACGCACCGTCTCTTATGTATCTACAAGCAAAAACTCTTGATGCTATTGCACAACAACATCATCCTGAAGAAAAATCACCTTATAAAAATCTTTATGAATCCTATTCGACATTACGTCAGCAATTTCAAGCAACCGGTAAACAAACAGGCCAAGATTCACAACACCAATTAATCTTCGCAAAAACTGCATGGGGGCTATACAAAGTAGGTTTGTCCTCAAAAAAATATATCTTATCCACCATCAGACAAGCCATTCTACTAAACGCAAATACTTTCATCGGAAATAAATTAGTCGAGTCTTCATTACCTTTAGCCCAATTAATCGAAGATAAATTTCCAGCATGTTCTGCTGTTACTATAAAAGATGATCATAAACAAGCTACAGGAACAACAGTAGCCAATACCAACACTTCTAGTTCGCTTACTGTTGTATGTTATGCTAATAATAAACGAGAATTTTCTCGCTTATTAACATTTTTCAAGTCACTGTCTTATCCTATCGAAATTGATAATACTTTTTATGTCATTACTATACGTAATGCGAATAATTTACATAAAGATTATAAACGCAGCAATGAATCTACAACATCTACAATCACCTCTTTAATAAGTAGATTTGGCATGCGAAAATCTAGTGACATGAGCACCCAGGCTTCAACTATTTCGACTACCGCCAATAAAGACGAGAAATTTTCACCCGAAATCTTTCAAAAAACTATTGCACTTATCATTGGCGAAAATAAACAAACTTTTAAAATTATTCTAGAGTTAATTGACCCTAAGCGCGGAGAATATTCCAAAGCACTACTGACTGCTTGCGCATACCTAAATAAGGCTACCAAGGATGCGGATTATAATACTACCGTTTTTTTAATTGATTATATGACAAACCCAAAATCACGCCCACCCACTTTAGAAATAAATAAGAAATCAAAGACTCATGGCTGGGCAGCAATTCACTATGCTGCACAAGGACACCATCGCGCTTATGAAATTTTAGAAACCAATGGCGCTGATATTAACTTACGCGAAGACAAAGCACCCTATCGCATCGCTGCAGAAATGCTAGCACAACACCCAGCACCTACCACAACTACAACAGCTCCCGTTAAAAAATTTGGTTAGGAACTGTCTGCAGCAGGAGATCCAGTGCATACTTGTGTCATCCCGAGCGTAGCGAGGGATCTCCTGCTTAAGAATATTCGTGAAGCATTAATCAAACAAACTCAACAAAATTCTTATGATACTTCACCGGCGAAAATTCAATCACACTAAATTCAGCAATATCATTAATATAAAAAGGATCTGCTTTAATCAGCGCATCCACTTTTTCCCTATCCTTGAGTTGAGAAATAATAATCCCACCTGTTCTTGGATTTCTTGGCCCTGAAACGACTAAATGATTTTTTTGATAACACGTTTCAAGATAATCTCTATGTTCTTGCAAATATTGGTCCACCACTTCTAGCGGTTTTGTGTAGTCAAGCTGAATAATAAACATTAAAATACCTCCTAAATAAAAAATCTATCCTCATCACTGGGTGCATAATCTACATTAAAAATCCTTTATATTCAATACAATACAAAAAATAAAAACAATCGAGATTATAATTGACACTGTAGCTGTAATGGTATACCATTACGTGAATACATTTAATAAATAGGCCAATATCATGCAAGAACAACTCACACTAGACGAATTTTTAACGCTAGCCAAATCGGCCAACCGCGTCGCTATTCACAGAGAAATCTCTGCCGACCGTCTCACACCTGTAGGTATTGTCAAAAGCCTAGCAATAGAAATGCACGACGGCGCTGTCCTAGAATCTGGCATGCAACCAGAAAGCAACGGCCGTTACTCATTTATTGCTTTTGGTACAATGGCACAAGTCATTGCGCAAAATAATATTGTTACCCAACGCTTAGGCACAGAAACAACAACCCAAACAACCCACCCTTTTACTGTCATACGTCAGTTATTATCAAAACTATCTTGCGCAAACAAAAAATTACCCCTAGATTTCATCAGCGGCACAATCGGTTTTATGACTTATGACGCTATTCGACTTTTCGAAAATATTCCCGATCAACACACAGCAGATAATCCGTTACCTGATATGTTTTTTAATTTTTATCAGACCACACTGATGTTTGATCATCTACAACAAAAACTATTGATCAGCATAATTACTGAAGTAGGCAAAAATCCCACACAAACCTATCAACAAACGCAAGAAAAAATAAACCAGCTAATTAACAAAATCATAACACATACCCACCAAGACATACTAACTCCATCCAAACAAACACCTGATTCAGAAATCAATGTCGATATTAACGATGAAAAATTCATCACTCTAGTCAACCGCGCAAAACAATATATTGTAGCAGGCGATGCATTTCAAATTGTACTATCACGTCGCTTCACGCTAAAACATACCGTAGATCCTTTTGACATTTATCGCGCTTTACGTAAAGTGAGTCCTTCGCCATACATGTTTTATCTACCTATTGATAATGGCGCAATTATAGGCGCTTCACCCGAAAAATTAGTCAGCGTACGCAATCAATATATCGAAGTGAACCCTATTGCAGGAACAAAACAACGTACTAAAAATAGTAACAATGAATCCATCACTAACGAATTATTAAATAATAAAAAAGAATTAGCAGAACATATGATGTTAGTTGACTTAGCACGCAACGATCTTGGCATGGTGTGTGAACCTGGCAGTGTTAAAGTCAAGGAATTATCGCAAGTCAAACATTTTTCTCATGTCAGCCACATTACTTCTACTGTCACTGGTAAATTACGTGATAACAAAGATGCATTAGATGCGCTGGCTGCTGTATTTCCCGCAGGCACATTAAGTGGCGCACCAAAAATTCGCGCCATGCAGATTATAGATGATTTAGAAACTTCTAAACGTGGCATTTATGGTGGTGCTATTTGTCGATTGGATTATCAGGGAAATCTAGATAGCTGTATCGCCATACGTATGGCAACTTTACATCAAGGTATTGCAACCGTACGCACAGGCGCTGGCATTGTATTTGACTCTGATCCAACAGCGGAAGCTGATGAAACAAGACATAAGGCGAAATCAGTACTGGATGCCGTCCTCTTGGCAGAAGAGAGATTAATATGATATTAATGATTGATAATTACGATAGTTTTACTTTTAATTTATATCAAGGCATTGCTGAACTCTATCCCGCTGAAGTCAAAGTTATACGCAATGACAAAATTACTTTAGCTGAGATTGATGCTTTGAATCCCGCAGGTATTATTTTATCGCCTGGCCCAGGAAGACCTGAACATGCGGGTATTTGCATTGCTTTAATTAAAAAGTTTTTCGATAAAATACCTATTTTAGGTATTTGTCTAGGTCATCAAGCTATTGCATATGCTTTCGGCGGCCAGATTATCCCCGCACCGAATATTATGCATGGTAAACAAGATTTTGTTTTTCATCAACGACAAGGTCTTTATCAAGGCATATCATTACCTTTTATTGCAGGTCGTTATCACTCTTTGATAACTGACAAATACAGCTTGCCCAATGAGTTAATCATTGAAGCCGAAAATGCGAACGATTTAGTGATGGGGATACGCCATAAACATTATCCTGTTTATGGATTACAGTTCCATCCTGAATCCATTTTGACACCTGAGGGTACAGTGTTATTAAAAAACTTTGTCAATTGTTGCACGGAGCGTGCCATATGATGTTACGACAAAGCATAGATAAATTAATGCAACAAGAAAATTTAAACGCGGACTTATGTCAACAAGCCATGGCAGATATTTTGGATGACCAATGCAATAACTTACAAGCTGCTGCATTCCTAACATTATTACGTTCAAAAAAAGAAACAGCCGAAGAATTTACTGCATTACTCCATTATTTCAAACAACAAATGCTACCAATCGCAACATCACATAAAACATTAGATATTGTAGGTACAGGCGGTGACTGCAAAAACACCGTCAATATTTCCACAGGCAGTGCTATTCTTGCTGCAAGTTGCGGTATCAAAATTGCCAAACACGGTGGCCGCGCTGTATCTTCTGCAGCAGGCAGCGCTGACGTGCTAGAAGCACTAGGCATTAACATCAACCTAACTCCAGAAAAAATTTCACAATGTATTGATGAAGTCGGTATAGGTTTTTGTTACGCCCCTTTACACCACCCCGCCCTACTAAAATTAAAAACACTACGCAAACAATTAAATATCCCGACCATTCTTAATTTAATTGCACCACTGATTAATCCAGCACAACCCGATCATATCATTTTAGGTGTGTATGACACGAAAATCATTGACCTCATTGCAAAGACATTGCAACTCTCAGGCACCACTCGTTCTATCATCGCACACGCACACGGCATAGATGAAATAAGCTGCATAGGTCCTGCGACATTACTAGAAGTCACAAAAACTGCTATCAACAAAATAATCATTGATCCGAAACAGTTTGGATTACCTTATTGTTCTATTGAAGATTTACAAGGCGGATCAGCCCGCGAAAACGCACAATTATTGTTAGCCGCATTTTCAGGAAAAAATCAGGCAATTGCAAACACTTGCATTTTAAATGCAGCATTAGCACTTTATCTCTATGGAAAATATAACACTATCGAAGAAGGCATAAAGCACGCAAAAGAAAACATAAACGATGGCAGCGCTTTCACCTTAATTAACAGATTAAAGGAACTTAGTCATGATTAACCGCCTAGATGAAATTATCGCAAAAAAGCAACAAGAAATTACCGCAATAAAAACCATCACAGCCGAGAACCCTAATCATATTTACTACAAAATATTATCAGGCGAAGCATCACATCCTCACCCAAAAACGGTTGTAACCGCCTTAAGAAAACAAAATCAGTTAAGTGTGATTGCCGAAATCAAACGTAGATCACCTAGCAAAGGACTATTGGGAAATATACCAGATCCTAGCAAATTAGCCACCGATTACGTGATGGGTGGCGCTAGTGCAATCTCAGTATTAACTGAAAAATATTTTTTCTCAGGCAATCTTGCTGATTTAGAACAAGTAGTAACAACATTGCAACAACAAGATATCCCCATATTACGCAAAGATTTTATTTTAGATGAAATTCAAATTGCTGAATCCATAGCGGCTGGCGCAAACATCATTCTTTGCATTGTTGCCGCAGCAAAAGAAAAAACAAAAGAAATCATACAAAAATCAAAAACACTAGGCTTATCTGTACTGACTGAAGTCATCGACGAAGATGAAATTGATATTGCTCTAGAATCCGGCGCCGAAATCATTGCTATCAACAATAGAAACCTTAGAACATTTGAAATAGATAATCATCGCTCTTTTCACTTGATCAAGTACATTCCTAAAAATATTATTAAAGTGGCCGCTTCGGGAATTTCATCTCCAGAACAAGCCAAAGCATATTATCAAGCGGGCTTCGATGCAGTTTTAATTGGCGAAGCACTGGTAAAAACTACGGATCCTAAAACTTTTATCAGAGCATGTTATGACACCTAATCCATTAATTAAAATTTGCGGCATCAAAACACCTGAACTTGCGGAGCAAGCAGCAAAAGCGGGTGCCAATTTTATTGGTATTGTTTTACATCCTCAATCTAAACGTTACGTCAGTATCGAACAAGCCAAGACTATTGCAGCCGCCAGCACAGAAAATGGTGCTACACCTGTTGCTGTTTTTGTTAATCATACTTTTACGCAAATGCAGGAAATCTGTAATATTACCCACATCCAAACTGTTCAACTACAAGGTGATACCGCGAGAAAACAACACTCACAATTACCTAAACACTACCAAAGATTTTATGTACGATCCGTTGATAATGATAACGAATTCAACGGATGTGACCCTCATCGCGATTATTTACTTTTTGACAATAAAACAGCTGGCAGCGGTAAAACATTTAATTGGAATGCATTAAATTATACTGGTTGTTTTCGTATCGGTATTGCCGGCGGATTGACTGTAGATAACATAGTTTTGGCAATAAATAAATTTCACCCTGCTATAGTGGATGTATCAACTGGCGTAGAAGATGCATCAGGTGAAAAAAATATATTTCTCATACAAAAATTTATCAAATCAGTAAATAATCTAAAGAGAGAGCTAACATGACAATTTCCCAAAAAACCAACGGTCGTTACGGAGAATTTGGTGGCGCTTATGTACCAGAGTTATTGATGACACCACTCAATGAGTTAGTCACAACCTGGAATACCATAAAACATGATAGCGAATTTCTCGATCACTTGGATAATATTTTAAAAAATTACGCAGGCCGCCCTACACCTTTGACTGAAGTGCTACGATTTTCACAAGCAATCAATGGGCCACGAATTTTTTTAAAACGTGAAGATCTTTTACATACTGGCGCACATAAATTAAATAATGCTTTAGGGCAATGCTTATTAGCATTAAAAATGGGGAAAAAACGCATTGTCGCCGAAACCGGCGCAGGCCAGCATGGTGTTGCAACAGCTGCGGCCTGTGCTTATTTAGGTTTAACTTGCGTTATTTACATGGGCAGCGAAGATGTTAAACGTCAAGCGCCTAACGTCTTACGTATGCGCTTACTCGGTGCAGAAGTTGTCCCAGTTACTCACGGATCTGCTACTTTGAAAGATGCAGTCAATGAAGCACTACGCGATTGGGCCGAATCGTTCGATGATACTTATTACTGTTTAGGATCTGCTTTGGGACCGCATCCTTATCCAGAAATGGTTGCCACATTTCAATCTGTCATTGGCAAAGAATGCGAAGCACAATGTCGACAATTATTTTCCCGACATCCTGATTTAATGATTGCTTGTGTAGGCGGCGGTTCAAATGCGATTGGTATTTTTTCCGCTTTTTTAAACAATAAAAATGTACGCATGATAGGTGTTGAAGGCGGTGGTCATGGCACACAACTTGGCGAGCATGCTGCACGCTTTCAAACATTAACACCAGGTGTATTACACGGTTGTTACACTTACGTGTTACAAGACACTCACGGACAAATTGCTGAGACTTCCTCTATCTCAGCTGGATTAGATTATCCTGCTGTAGGGCCTCAACATGCGCAACTATTTGCAGAAAACCGTGTGGAATATGTTTCCGCCCGCGATAACGATGCAGTTAATGCATTACAATTGCTAGCAAAAACAGAAGGCATTATTCCTGCACTAGAATCCGCACATGCATTAGCGCATTTAATTAAAATTGCGCCAACGTTGGCAAAAGAGCAATGCGTAGTCGTTAATTTATCAGGACGCGGCGACAAAGATTTACCTCAATTATCCGATAAAATAGGGTGAACATATGAATGGTATACAAAGAATTCAAAATCGCTTTAAACAAGAAAAAGTTTTTGTCGCCTATCTCACTGCAGGCGATGGCGGCATGCAACGCACATTAGATGCAGCGCTTGCCTTAATTGCGGGTGGTGTCAACATGCTAGAAATCGGCGTACCTTTCTCAGATCCTGTTGCCGATGGCCCAGTCATTCAAAGAGCTGCCAAACGCGCACTGGCTGCAAAAACTACATTACAAGATATTTTACAACTCACCAAAGAAATTCGCAAAAAAAGCGATATTCCACTTATTTTATTTAGTTATCTGAATCCTATTTTTTCTGTATTTAATACTACATTTTTTCAAGAAGCTGCAGCAGCGGGTATCGATGGCGCATTACTCGTCGATTGTCCGTTAGAAGAATCCAATGTTTTTCAACAAAAATGTTTAGAGAACCATATTGCACCCATTTATGTGATAACACCTTCTACACCAATGGAACGCGTACGCAAAATAGCACAACATGGCAAAGGATTTTTATATTACGCTTGCCGCAAAGGCACTACAGGTGTACGTACTGATCTACCTAGTGATTTCACCGAAAAAATGCAATCCATACAAGCGAATGTCAATTTACCCGTTATCACTGGCTTTGGAATTTCATCAAGAGATGCTGCAACAAAAGTTTTACAATACGCCGATGGTGTTGTGGTAGGTTCATTATTCGTCAAAGCATTAGAAGACGGCATCACACCCACCGAACTAACAACATTGGCTGCCAGTATTAATCCATTAGTGAGGAAAAAAGTATGATTCTTGTCATTAAAGAAAATACCGTTAAAAATGACATCGATGAGTTAATCGCTAAACTACGCTGGATGAAACTGGAAAACATTCTCACCGAAGAAAACGGTCGTTATCATATTGCCATCGTCAACGGCGGTGATGCCAATACCGATTTCAAACAGTTTTCACTTTTCCCTTGTGTAGAACAAGTATTGCCTTTTACCCAAAAATTTAAATTGGCAAGCCGAGCAGCAAAAAAACAGCGTAGTGTCATCCAAATCAATGGACGCACTATTGGCAATAATTTATTTGCAGTCATGGCAGGCCCTTGCTCTATTGAATCTGAAGAACAAATTCATGAAACAGCTGCGTTGGTCGCAAAAGCTGGCGCTAATATTCTACGTGGCGGTGCTTTTAAACCTCGTACATCACCTTATGAATTTCAAGGATTAGGTAAAACAGGTTTGCAATACATGCAAGCTGCTGCGAAAAAAAATAATTTACTAAGTGTATCTGAAGTGATGGATACTCAAGACATCGAGCTTGTGGCAAATTATGTCGATATTCTGCAAATTGGCGCACGCAATATGCAAAATTTTAGTTTATTAAAACAAGTAGGTAAAACAGGCAAACCTATTTTATTAAAACGGGGTTTATCAGCGACCTATATGGATTTTTTAATGGCTGCTGAATATATTTTACAAACAGGAAATCCTAATGTCATTTTATGTGAGCGCGGCATTCGTACTTTTGAAACCTATGCACGCAACACATTAGACATCGCAGCCATCCCAATCTTACATGAACTCAGTCATCTACCTGTGATCATCGATCCAAGTCACGGCACTGGCATACGCGAAGCAGTCCCACCTATGGCTTATGCCGCGATCGCCGCAGGCGCTGATGGCATCATGGTTGAAGTCCATCCCGATCCTGACAAATCATACTCTGATGCGAAACAAACTATTTCACCACAAACATTTACTGATATGATGAATGTGTTACGGCAAATTGGTAAAGCTGTAAATATTCACGTACAATAAATACAATAAATACAATCCTCCATATCATCAAATTAACAGTCCCTTCTCCCCTTGCGGGAGAAGGTGCCCGAAGGGCGGATGAGGGGGCGATGAAAAGAACAAAGAACTAGGAACCACCACATGAACCCAAAAGGCTGGCGCTACTTCTTGACTCTCTGCCAAGAAGCGAAAGACGAAAAACTTCTCTCCGAACTTTTCGAGCTCTTACTCACTCCCGAAGAAAAAGCCAGCATAGAAACACGTTGCCTCATCGTCAAAGCCTTACTCGAACAAAAACTCCCGCAACGTCGAATCTCAGACAATTTAGATGTGAGCATCGCCAAAATCACTCGCGGCTCCAACGAATTAAAACGCATTTCTGAAAAATTAAAACATTATTTGCAACAACATCTTTAATATATGGCGAGTGATTCCCTCACCCCAACCCTCTCCTGCTAGCAAGTACAGTTTATTTTTTTATTGCTACAGCGGCGGGAGAGGGAGATCGATGTCATCGTTCTTCCGCACAAGGAAAAACTATAACGCCAATCCATCTTTCTATTTGCAGAAAAAGAACCATCTTATCAATCTCTCTTTGCGGAAAA
>LSTE01000069.1 GCA_001644445.1 Gammaproteobacteria bacterium SCGC AG-212-F23 | reverse complement strand
ATTTCAGTAAATCTATCGGCTTTTTCTTGATGCTATCATTGTTAATAATCTCATTAGCAATATCAGTTACTATTCTCTCATGATGTGTTTTTTCCACATAGGCATTGATTGATTTTTTTAAATCTTTTTTGAATTGCTCCCGATGTTTTTCTTTTTTTGCCAACGCATCGTACCAATCAGCTATCGGTTTTTTGCTTGCTAGCTCACTGTTTTTTAAAAAATGATATTTTACTAATCTACCAAATTCTTTTTCGTCTTTTACTGTAGATAATGAAGGTATGGTTTTTAGTACAGGTTGAATCAATTGCTCTACTATGGAGGTTTCTTTTGGATTGCTTGCTCTATCTTTAAATAGATCTACAAATATAGCATTTGTCAATGCTGTTATTTGGCCTTCTTGTTCTTTTTTCTGTAGTTTTTGTAATGCGAGATGATTTTCTAATGCATTTTTAACAGCTATAGGAGTATCTTTTGATTCTAGTAAGGCTTTATCTTCTTTACTTTCTCCATTAAAATGAGAACCATTTTTGAGTAAAGTAGTCATTGTTTCTGTATGTTGATTCTGTGCGGCAAATTGCAAAGGTGTACTACCATGTTTTATATTAGCATCTGCTTTTTTTTCTTTAATGAAATATTCAACAGCTAGTGTGTGTCCGGCTTGTGCGGCGAGATGTAGCGCAGGGAATCTATTTCCATTAAATGCTTGATTGATATTTTCAGTTGATTTTATAGAACTCAACGTCATTATTAATTGAACTGGTAATCTCTTCCTCAATGCAACCTCTAGAATAGATATTTTTTCTTCGCCATATGCAATATCTAAACTTGCTCCATGAACGTTGACTAAAAGAATGGAGGTTTCTACATGCCCGTTAGTAACGGCTTGATAGAGAGGGGTTTCCTGTTTGTTATTTCTTGCATTTACTCCACAGTTATTTTTGTTAATAAGATATTCTAGTACATCAGCATCCGCTCCTACTGCTGTTGTACGATGTAGTAACGTATCTCCTGTTTTCTCATCAGTAATATGAAAATCAGCTTTTTCTTGTTCTTTTAAATGACGGAATTGAGTTAAAGATTTTTCATCAGCTGCTTTAAATAGCAAGGTAGCATGTGAGAATTTTGGAAGGGCATTGGCAGGTTGATTTTCAAGCATCAATTTTATATCTGTTGGTGGTGCCGTCAAAGACGGTGTTGTTATATACTTGTTATCTAAAGTGGGTTGTATGTTATTGGAAACAGTTGTTTTGGTTTTTAATGCATTAAGTTGTTTTCTATACCCTCTTGCTTCCAGATATTCGCGAATTTTTTGGTTTCTGAAATGACCATGGGCGATAGTTTCTTCTAAATTGATTCCATTTTTTACAGCAAGAAAGACTACCTGTGGCCAATCCATTTCCATGGCTACTTCAATAAAAGACCAACCTTGATATTCTCCAGCGTGTATTTGATGTTTAGGATTAGCTCCATAGGATAATAAAAGCTCTGCAACAAGTGGATTGTCATGCTCAACAGTAAGTAAAAGAACTGGCCTACCATCAAGTGTAAGTTGATTTGAGTCATCTCCTTTTTCTAAAAAAAGCCATATCAGATATTTAGTTTTTTCATTATATAATCCAATATGTTTTCCTTTGTCTCCTATTACGTGTCCCATTACGTCTAATACTACCTGAATCATCCCATCGTCAAAAATACCTCGCTGCGTTACTTTCAATACATCATGCTTTGCTATTAAATAGCTCAATAAAGTCCAACCTTTATGGTGATCTGCATTCTCTGGAAATCTTTGTTGAATTGCTTCGAGAGGCATTCGACCAAGAAATGATTCTATTATTAAAGATCGTTGATAAAGACTTCGTATACTTTTAAAGTCAATAGAATAAACTGTATAAGCGAGTGCTGACCAACCTTGCCAATATCCTTCAGGACGGATATAACAAGGATTTGCTCCTTGTTCTAAAGCAGTTTTTACTCTAACAGGATCATCAAGCCCTTCCCACAGTTGAAGGTCCATTCTTTTTTGTTCTTCGGGAGATAATTTTTTATCTGCTAGCAATTGATTATCTGATGCTTTAGTATCAATGAGGATAGTAGCTGTTGTTGCAGTGTTATTTACTGTTCTTGTATCCATGATTTTATCTCCTTCTCGTATTTATAACTGTGATGCGAGCTTTAGGATAATTCATTAAATCTTCTGAATCAATGGTAATAAGATAAACTCGATATTTTTTTGTATTTGTATAGGCAATCCTGTGTATTTTTTCTAAAGAGCGTAGCAGGTATCAGAATAGGTATTTATCGCTTTCCAGTTAACTGATTGGGGATTTGCAAAATACTAAGATGAGATTTATGACTATCCGGACGGAGATACTGAGTCTACACATAAAAACTATCCTCACGCTTAATCTGAGTTCTCTATAATAAATTTATATTGCATTAAATTCAAGATATTTAAGATTTGAATATTTTATATTCATCGGGTATTATGAAAATCTTAGGTATATTTTGTTTGCAAAATATTGAAAGGATATTTACATGTTTTCTCGAAAGTCGAATAAAAGACATTTGCAAGCTGTGATTGTCCCTATTATTCCTGAAAAAAATGATGGCGGTTTCTATAATTCACAACATGCTGAGTTACTTCAACATGCACGACATGTGTTAAAAATAATAAAACATAATAAAGAAAAAATGACTTATAATGCAATTTTATATTTAGGCGACAGAGGCAATATACATGGTATACAAACCGTTTTACCATTCTTAATAAATAATGGATCCGAACTTTTTGTAGTAGCGCATGGTACTCCCGAATACATAGGCACAGCTCACAACTATGGTATTACTCCTGAAGAATTAGCGGATTTTTTTGCAATGTTGCTAAACAAAGAAGGCTATGAGATTAAACATATTAAACTATTAAGCTGTAATTCAGGCTACAAAAGAGAAGGCTCTACTGTTTTAAGTTATGCAGAAAGATTTAAAAATGCAATGCATCAATTTGGATATATACAATTAAGTGTGTCGGGTTATATTGGTTTTATAGGAGAAATAGCTGGAAAATCGCACACTTATGTTACTGCTTTACCTTATAAAGAGGATCCTACACAACGCTTATTTCGTGCTGAGGAATCTGAGATTATCTTTAAAGCGGATGGTAGCATTATTCCTCCAAAAAGAAAGGTTATACCTAAACTAGCATCTGGCCAAAATAGAGATTTTGTATTTGATTTAATAACACAAAGGATTACTTTGCCATCAATCATCTCTACAAATGAGGCAAATCAGCAACAAAATAATCATCCCCCATTGGAATTTCCTACTGGATATCAACCATGATTTTGCTTTATATTGTCAATACCGAAAACAGTCTATTGTGTGATCATTCACCATCCCTACTGCTTGCATAAATGCGTAACAAATTGTGCTGCCGACGAATTTGAATCCTTTCTTTTTTAATTCTTTTGAGAGAGTATCTGAAAGCAGTGTTGACGCAGGGATTTCTTTCATGGTTTTCCAATGATTTTTGATGGGGGTACCGTCTACGAATTTCCAAATATAGTCTGAAAAATTATTGTGGGTTTCTAAGATATTTAAATAGGCTTTTGCATTTAAAATAGTGGATTCTATTTTTAGACGATTGCGAATAATACCTGGATTTTTTAATAAACTTTCGATTTTTCTTTTATTGTAATGAACAATTTTTTCTGGGTGAAAATGATCAAAGCATTCTCGGTAGTTTTCCCGCTTTTTAAGCACTGTAATCCAACTTAACCCTGCTTGAGCACCTTCGAGAATTAAAAATTCAAATAACTTTTTATCGTCATAAACAGGAGTACCCCATTCTGTATCATGATAATCAATATAGATAGGATCATCGGTCACCCAGCCGCAGCGGTTTTTATTTTTCATGAATTTTCCCTTTCAATTAAGATATGTTAATGATGTTAGTAATGATATTACTGCATTAATTTCGATTCCACTAGGATTATAATTTTAAGAATAAATAAGAACGGACATTGATAAAAATTATGCTATATTTTGATGCTCTGTGGTTTTTATTCTAAAAAAATATTTTTTATTTCTTGCAATTTTAATGATTTTTCAATAAGTTCTTGTTTGTTAGCACACTTTAATTTTCTTTTACAATTTTCAAGATGCTGTTCCACTGTCCTTCTTGAAATAGATAAAATTTTCCCGATAGCTTTTGCCGTTTTACCTTTAACTAAGTGATAAAGACATTCAATTTCCCTAGTTGTTAGCTTCACGGAAGATAATGATGAAAAAGCAGTTGTAACATCTTCTCTAATGCTAGGAAATATCGATGAATAAAATTGATTTTTTTCTAGAATAATTGAAATACCGTTTATACCCAATAATTTTTTATTAGCTGAATATAAAGGACTTTTATAACTGATTGCTATCATTTTTCTTTTATCATAAAGTGATACTGGTTCAATTAAGACTTTAGGTTGTGCTAATTTCATGATTTGTATATCATTGTTACGCAAACCAGCAGCTTCTTCGTGGGATAAAAAGTGAAAATCAAAATCTGTCATTCCCAACATCTCTTCTGCTTTAGTAAAACCCGTGTCCTTGGCGAAATAATCATTATTATCTATATATCTTCCTTGAAGATCTTTTGCATAAAGATGGATATGGTATTTTGAGACATCTATTAAATTTAATGTAGTCATATCTAAAGGAATTTGTTGTAAATTCATGCGAATATCCCCCATCTGGTTCTAATCTCTATTTTGTAACCAACGTTATCACAGTATAACACGAAAAGCAAAAAATGCGCATATTTTATTCAATTAAAATGTGTATTTATTCAACAATGTAAGCCTCATTCCATGATAGATCAATTAACTTTGTATATATAAAAATTATTATATTTCAATAAGTTAAATGGTGTTTGGTTGATTTTTTAATAATAAATTGATCCCAACCATCTTGACTAAATTAAAGTGCCAGTTTAAAATGGTCGGATGTATATAGAACGCGATATTAGTCAACAGTTGTTGAAAGCTCGTACCTCGATTCAGATATTACTTGGACCTAGGCAATGCGGGAAAAGCACCTTATTATCCATGAGTTATAAGAAAAAAAACTTTCAAGAAATCACTTTTGATGATTTGCAATTACGTCAACTCGCTAATCAAGACCCTGCACTTTTTTTACAACAATTTCCACCACCTTTATTGTTAGATGAAGTGCAATATGTACCTAATCTTTTTTCTGAATTAAAAATAGTAATTGATAAATTAAAACGTGCTGCTCTTGTAGGCTCACAAAAATATGAAACATTATTTTTACTCACTGGATCTAATCAAATTTTGATGGACAAAAACATTAAGGAAAGCCTAGCAGGAAGAGCTGCTTATTATTATTTAAATACACTCAGCATCCATGAAATTTTAAATGCATTACCTAAAACATCTATTAAAGATATATTATTTAAAGGTGGCTGGCCAGAACTTTATACAAACAATACATTAAGTCCTGTCACATATATAAACGATTATATTCGTAGCTATGTCGAAAAAGATATTGTGATGAGCGCGGGCATCCAAAAACTCGCGGAATTTCATACAGTAATAAAACTATTAAGTGCACGAACAGCGCAAGAAACACGATACACAGAAATAAGTAATAATAGCGGAATTAGTTCAGTCACTGTAAAAGAATGGGTAGGCTTATTAGAACGCGCTGATTTAATTTATTTACTAAAACCGTATCATAACAATCTAAATAGTCGCTTGATCAAATCACCAAAATTATATTTTTTAGATACTGGACTTGCAGTACGATTACAAGGTTGGTCAGATGTGACACCATTAATCAGCAGTCCGCAAATCGGCGCATTATTTGAAACATTGGCACTCGCTGAAATTGTAAAATTTATGCGTAACTATAATAAAGATTGGGAATTATTTTTTTGGCGTACCAAAGATGGAGAAGAAATAGATTTTATCATAAAAACAAATGCACATACTATTCATGCATTTGAAACCAAACTCTCTATCCAAAATATTCCAAAAACAATAACATTTCCTACCGCATTTAAAGAGGAATTTTCTACAAAAAATCCTCTCATTATTATTACTTACGGCGGAAAAAAACTCATGCTCTCATCACAATGCATGACACTACCCATCGATCATTTGCATGATTATTTGCTTACTTTATAATTTAACTGAGAGCATTTTATGCAGATAAAATATTTTTTGTAGTAAAATATACCTGTATATTTTAACGGTAGCTTGTATAATATACATGTATATTTTAACGGATACCTCTTACCGAAACGTTATCTTATTGATAAATTTAAAGATTGGCTGATATCCTCTTTTTGCAAACCAGCTGTTCTTTGAAACACCAGGCAGGTCTGCAAAACGTAGGCAGCAAGAGAGCTTGACCAGATCATTTGTTAAAATGATTACGTTTTAACAAGAAAAGAATTTCAGGAGAAGCCGTGGAAAAATTTAAAAATAAATTGGTGGCGGTGTTAAATAAAAGCATTGAATCTGGGAAATTAATGAATGCGCTTGCGCATATGTGCATTGGTTTAGGCGCACATATTGGTAAAGAAGAATTGCGATTAACGGATTACATGGATGCTGATGGCGGATCACATCCTTTCATTTCTGAATTACCTTTTATTATTCTATCCGAAAATTCTAATAAAATTAGAAAACTGCGTGGTGAAGCCATTGCTAATAATATTATATTTAATGATTTTACTGATACCATGACTGTCGGTACTTACCAAGAACAAATTGAAAGGACCAAACAAGTCAAAGATGAAAACCTAATCTATTATGGTATTGTTTTATTTGGAGAATGGGACAAAGTCAGTGAATTAACCAGAAAATTTTCACTTTGGCGTTGATCTACGTATTAATTAAATTTTATAAATTAGACGGTTGCCAACCACCAAAAATTTCCTCTAATCGCTGAGCAACAGCAAGGACAATGTTTTCTTGCCAAGATTTTGCGATGACTTGTACGCCAATAGGTAAGCCTTCTTTTGATGTTCCGCACCGTATAACCGCTGCAGGCCAGCCTGCGACATTATAAGGAAATGTATACATCACCTCTTTAAAAGTATCAACTTTTCGGTGCTCTCTCGCAGGCATTGTTGATACCGGGCAAATAATGACATCGTAATCTTTCATGAATTCCATCATTTTCCATTTAAACTGATCCGCATAAACAAATCGGTTGCGGATTTCATTTGCGGATAATTCGCATTGCTTTGCTCGATTAATAAGATCTTGAACCATAGGCTCTGGTTCTTTCGCGTCCATAAAATCAATAAAATCGGTAAGCCATTTACCGTGATCACCGCCATAAAAATATAATTCCAATAAACTTTGATAACTTTCTGCAAGAATCTTAGGACAATCTTCATGTACACTAAATACTTCTTTTGATAACGCTTTGGCAACTGCTCTGATAGTGTTTGCTACATCCTCTGATGCAACCGCACGACCTACATCCGTATGAAATGCTATTCGCAATTTTTTTAAATTGACTGTCGTTGGATCTTGTAAGCTAATAGGTACTACGTTAGGATCACGTCCATCGGGGCCGGCTAAAATAGGAAGAGTGAATATTAAATCTTCCACATAACGCGCCATCGGCCCTTGCACATCAATCGATCCAATCATTCCTGTTTCATCACTCGGAAATAATCCTGTCATTGGAATTAAATTTTGTGTAGGTTTTAATGTTACGATTCCACATGCATTAGCGGGTTGCCGTAAACTGCCTCCTGAATCACTACCAATGCCTAATGGCACTCCTTGTGCTGCGATTAATGCGCCTTGCCCTCCACTACTGCCTCCCGGAACACGCTTTAAATCATAAGGATTATTTGTTCTACCATACAATAAATTATCTGTTTCAGCTGAAACTAAAAACGCCGGAATATTCGTAACACCTAATATTATTCCACCGGCTTCACGCAAACGTGATACGATGGTCGCATCTTCCGTTGCAATTTTGTTGTGCGGACTTTTACAGCCAACAGTCGTAAGAAATCCTTTCACTTTTCTACCATCTTTAACAGCTATCGGAATACCATGCAATTGCCCGATTGGTTTTCCACTGGCGATTGCTTCATCTTTTAATTTTGCTTGTTTGAGTGCTTCCTCAGGCGATAGCATTTGCACCAATGCATTTATTAATGGATTCACTTTTTTAATACGATCTAAATGAGCTTGCATGAGTTCAACGCAAGATATTTTTTTGTTTTTAATCAAGGTTACTAATTGTTTTGCAGATAGCCGAGTTAATTCATCCATTTTTTCGAATTCCTATCTTATAAGCTAAATGTTAAACATATGAATGTTATATCAGATAAATATTCCTTAAGCAATGGTGCTAATAGAACCTATTTTACAATCGAATAATTTAGTTAATTTCTCAGGACAACGAATAAAATCATCTTTTTCGATTCGGATCATGGTTTTAATAAATTTTTCGATTTTCATCGCTGTTTTGTTATCAAAAACCTGCCAACATTGCGCAATTTTAAGTGGTTTAAAACTACGTGTATACTTACATTTAGCAGTTCCTTGCAGATGTTCTTGATACCTGCGTGAGAGATCAGAAGTATATCCCGTATAATACGCATTATTTTCACAATGCAAAATGTATACCCAATAAATTTTTCTATTCATAATTAATCACGTTATTGGTTTTAAATAACCATAGTCACGTAAAACCCTCTCAATAAATTCTTTCTTTTTGTCTGTGTAAGCCTCACGATCATCTGAAATAGATTTTGCTAATTCTAATTTAAGTAATTCATATTGGCGGCGAATCTTTTGGTTCTCTCTTAAAATATTTCTGAATAAAATTCTGTGCTCGATTGCATTATTATTTTCTGCAACGATATGGATGTGATGCGTTCTTTTTGTTCCGAAGGGCGGCATTCCCTTGAAAAAACGCAGATGTAATTTATCTGGATTGTCATCCCAATAGACATAACCTAATGTTGCAAGCGGTTTTACCCACTGCTCAGCTTCTGCAATTGATTTAAGCACTATAAAAATATCAATAACAGGTTTACTCGAAAGTTCCGGAACAGCGGTACTACCCAAATGCTCTATTAAGATATAAGATAATGGATGGACAATCTCTTCAATTGTTTTAATTTCCGCGATAGCTAATTTTGGCCAAGCTGGATTATAAGGTTCAATAATAATATTATCTTTTGCATTTAATTGCATCTCACGTGCCGCGTCATTTTTGTAATCGATGAATTGAACGAACGAGCTTTTTCCATTAACATAATTTTCAATATCTTCATAAAATACCTCCGCTAAATTTCGTTTAATAAGCGAATAGGCTTTTGCATAATCTGCATGAGAAATCATAAAATCTCTAAACAATAAATGCCGTAAAATTTCTGGCGATCCTTGCTCAAACAAATGAATATGGTAAGTTCTTTTTGTCTTTGACTTCCAATAAAAACGACGACCAGGAATGCCGTATTCGCCCATGCAAACATAACCTAATGACTCAAATTGATGATTTAATAAATCCACTTTACTGATATCTTTCACAACAGGAAGGATATCAATGATAGGTTTGGCATAACTATTGGGTATTGCTGTGCTGCCTATATGATGAATTTGGATGCAATTTTCTTGCAAGATGGCTTGTATCTCTTTTGCCTCTCTTGCAAACATTGTTGGCCACTCTGAGTTATACTTGGATAACTCGACAAATCTTAATTTTTCATTAGGGTCAATCATACTAATATTACGGCTCAAGTGGCACAATCAACCAAAGGATTAAATAAATTAACAAAGCACAACCGCCTGCAAAGAAAAACAAAATAAAAATCAATCTCACCCAAGTAGGATCAATACCGAAATGTTCTGCAAGACCACCACATACCCCTGCAATGATTTGTTCTTTACGTGAGCGATATAATTTTTTGGTTGGTTGTTGCGATAGTTGATTCATATTGCTCCTTATAACAAAAAAATACTACTGGCAATTTTGTAACGTCCACCGACTAATTTACCTGTAATCTCTCATAAAATCTAACTAAAAAAATACAATATAAACAATGTGTTATATCTCATTAGCATTTTTCTACGCACGGTGCACTGTTATGACTTCGGTTGTAACCGAATAAAATATATGATATACTTAGGTCATAACCGAAGTATATTATGATGGATGCCTAATGGAACAACTATTGGAACTTCAAAAAACTATCTTGGATGATTTTGAGAAAAGCTTTTTTTATCAAAGAAATAGCTTTAACCAAATCACATTTGATAACCATATCACCGGTCTTGTGGGGGCAAGAGGTATAGGTAAAACAACTTTTCTTTTGCATCAAGCTCTCACTCATGGCGCCCGCGAAGGAAGAGCGATTTATGTCAGTGCGGATAATTTGTTTTTTCTAGAAAATAAGTTATTTGATCTTGTTACGAGATTATATCGGGAAACTGATATACGCCTGCTCTGCATTGATGAAATTCATAAATATCCTAATTGGCAACAAGAATTGAAAAATATTGCAGATAGCTTTCGTCAATTACGTATTCTTTTTACTGGCAGTTCGATGATTGATCTTATTTCAGGAAAATATGATTTATCACGTCGT
>LSTE01000068.1 GCA_001644445.1 Gammaproteobacteria bacterium SCGC AG-212-F23 | reverse complement strand
TAAATTTTTTACTATAAGTTTCTAATAAAGTATAAAACTCATCTTTCTTTTTATTCTCAAGCGGCTGTTCATGTTTTTTGTCTGAAATTTTTTCACCACTGGGTCCTGCGCCTACACCTGGTGGCTGGAATAAAGATAATTGCTTTTGTATCATGGAAGAAAGTTCTTTTTTATCTTTATCCCGGCAGTCGGTGAGAAAGCTGTTAGCTCTTTTTTTGTGATAAATCCAAAAACTTCCGCTATATTTTTTAAGATCGCCGATAAACGCTGTTCGATTATTTAATAATTCTTGAAAATCATGAATGCTTTTTATGATGTCGTCGTATGGCTTTGGGGCATGATTTTCTAGACAATGAAGAAATTGATTAAAAAACTTTTCTGAAGTATTGTTAAGAATATTTTGCAATGAGGATTTTGTTTTTTCATCCGATGAAAAAAAATTACCCTCGATTGCTCCTGCTATAGCACTTTTTATTTTTTCAGAAGAAAGCTCATACTGAGCAGGGATAACTCTGCTCGCAGATACTAGCCTATGCGGGGGTCTACCAAGGCGACTACCAGTTACACTGTATATAGAGGGAGTATTAGGTCGTCGTATACTATGAGAAATAACTCTTGCCTCACTTGTTTTGACAGTGCATAAGCCTACAATGTTGTTCCATTCGCCTTTTTTTGCTGCTGTAAAAGCTGGATCTTCTTTAAGCGCAGCTGTGCTAGATGATGATGTCATAGTAACCTCCGATGCGTAGAAAAATAATTATAATATTTCTGAAAATAATTTTTTTGCTGTTTGGATTGCAACACGCCAATTCAAGCGAGTTGCGTATTCGTTGAATGAAGAAAGCGCTAAGGCTTCATAGCGAGAATAATCTTGCATTAAGTTCACAATATAATTGCAATAAGTTTCAGGAGTAGCGTCTAAAGCAAACGTCATGCCGTTGATATTATCTTTGACAATAGTAGAGATACCACCAACGTAAGAAGTTAAACATGGCAAGCCAAACGCGTTTGCTTCGCAAAATACAATACCAAACGCTTCCGCGCGTGAAGGCACAAATAAAAAATGCGATTCACGTAACAATCCAGTGATTTTTGCAATACCTTCGGGTGTGCGTTTAGAAATAAATCCTAAGCAATGAATATAAGAAGGAATTTCAACATCATCTGGCGGATGACAGCCAACAAAGTTAACTTCAACACGATGTCCTGCAGCATGTAACGCTTTAGCTGCAGCAAAAACAATATCGCCACCTTTGCGATGCCAATGTTTACCTAAAAATAAAAATTTAATCACATCACGCGAGCGATTTTTAATCCAAGAGCGCACATCTTCTAACGTATGCGCGCAATGCATATTGGCGCCAAACGGTACCACTTTAATTTTATCTTTACTCGCACCATATAATTCTAATGCACTGCGCGCTGCCCAGTCAGAAGAAAACAGGGCAAGCTTGCAGCGGGATAAACATTCTTTAACAATTAAATTACCTTGGCGAATAGAATTCGCAGAATGCGTAGAGGAATTAGAATAAAAACCCACAAGTGTCGCATAAAGCGCATCCGTCCACAAAACAATAGGTTGTTTGCACTCAAGATAAGTAATTGGATTGAGTAATGGTGAAACGACAATATCAGCTGAATGCTGTTGCAATTGGGCTGCAACTTGTTGCGAATAATACTCTGCTGCGACAGTATTGAAGCGAGGGCTTTCACGCTGACCGCAGGAAATTTTTTTCCAAAATTGTTTGAGTTTAAAGCCGCGCGGTAGCTTGCGTTTTAAAGAGCCAATATAATCGACTGACAGCCCTTCGTCGGCAAATGCTTGACTCATATAAAAAGGCGTGCCTGACCAATTGTTCACATCGCGAGCATCGAAGGTGGTGGCGTAGGCTATTTTCATGGTCATGAGGTTAAGTTTTTTTTAGCGTAGTGTCAATTTTTATGTTACGATTCTGGCATTTTTAAGGACATCTTGTGCATTATGAAAGTGACTAAAGCCATTTTTCCCGTTGCAGGTTTAGGTACCCGATTTTTACCCGCTACCAAAGCCAATCCTAAAGAAATGTTGCCCGTGGTGGATAAGCCTTTGATTCAATACGCGGTTGAAGAGGCGGTGGCAGCAGGGATAACTGAGCTTATTTTTGTCACCAGCAGTAGCAAAAGAGCAATCGAGGATCATTTTGACTCCAATTATGAGTTAGAATCCAGTCTCTTAGAGCGTGGTAAGTTCGATTTACTCAATATCGTTCGTGATATTTTACCTGAAGGCGTGTCTTGCGCGTACGTGCGTCAAAAATCACCACAAGGCTTAGGCCATGCCGTCTGGTGTGCTAAGCCCTTAGTCATGAATGAACCGTTTGCAGTATTGCTAGCGGATGACTTGATTGATGGTGGTAAAAAATCCTGTTTACAACAAATGGTCGATGTTTACCAACAAAATCATGCGAGCGTTGTTGCAGTCGAGCCTATTGCGCGCGAAGAAAGCAAAAAATATGGGGTAGTCGATGTGGTCACAATCAATGAGTCTGTGATGTCTGTGCGTGGTATTGTTGAAAAACCGGAGCCACAGTTAGCACCTTCTACTTTAGGTGTAGTAGGGCGATATATTTTGACGCCAAGGATTTTTACTTTATTAGAAGAAATGAATAGAGGCGCAAACGGTGAAATCCAATTGACCGATGCGATTGCGCGTTTGTTACAAGAAGAAAAAGTATCTGCTCTGCAGTTTCAAGGTAAGCGTTATGATTGCGGAAGTAAATTAGGTTATTTGGAAGCAACAGTCGCTTACGCATTAAAACATCCCGAATTAGCAAAAGATTTTAAACAATTACTACAGAGTATGACGGCATGCTTAGCTTGACGCGTGATCGTGGTCTGTATGTTTTTGCTGTATTATTCAGTGTAATATTGTCCATGTGGGTGAGTGCACGAGAAGTCGTCATTAATCCGGATGCGATTTGTTATTTAAAAAGTGCTGCGCTTTTTAAAACGGATGCAATGGCTGCTGTACATTTATGTGCGCAATCGAGTTGGCCTTTTTATTCTCTGTTAATTTCTTGGGTGTCAAAGCTGACTGCTTCTTATGTCGTTGCTGCTTATATCTTAAATGGAATTTTTTCATTAATAACGGTAGTGACATTCTTGGCTATCATTCGTTTCTTGAGTGCGACGCCGCGTATTGCTTGGTTTGGCTTGTTAGTGATTTTGTTGGCACATGATTTTAATAGTGTGAAGCAATATATTATTCGTGATCATGGGTTTTGGGCGTTTTATTTATTATCGATTTATTTTTTGCTGCATTATTTTAGAAATTTACAATGGCGATTTGCTTTGTTGTGGAGTGCTAGTTTAATTATTGCTGCTTTGTTTCGCATCGAAGGTGGTTTTTTCTTATTGGCGATGCCTTGGGTGGCTTGGTTTGATTTTTCAAGAAAAATTTCAGAGCGCGGAAAAATGTTTTTGCAATTAAATGGAGTGACGTTCGCATTAATATTATTGGGCGGTGCTTGGGTATTGTGGCGACATACATTAGCGATGGGGCGTTTGGATGAGTTTTTTTATCAAATTGTTCATGGTGCAAGCGTGTTGCAAAGAAATTTTCTCGAATATGAAGCTACACTGGCGACCAAAATATTAAATTCGAGTGCAAATGGGCAAGTGGGCATCGTGCTAACGTTAGTATTAGCTTTGTGGTATGTGATTAGCGTGATTGCTAGTTTGTCATTGGTTTACGCAGGCTTAATGATTTATGGATTTTGCAAAAAATCGATTGTTGTTGAGAGAAATCATGGGTTAGTGTTGGGTATGTATGTATTGATTAATGTCGCAGTGACGGCTGTTTTTATGGCAGAAAATATGTTTTTGTCTAAACGATATTTGTTGGCTTTATCGTTGACGCTTATGATTTTTGTGCCGTTTGCATTAGAAAAAATTTATTGTCAATGTCAAAAACGACAATGGATGTTGATATTGGTGCTTGCTGCTATTTTTCTTTCAGGAGTGGGCGGTATTTTCGATTTCGGGTATTCCAAAAAATATATTCGTGATGCGGGAGTATGGGTTTCTGATAATGTACCGCAGAATAAAACAATATTGAGTAATGATTTGCAAGTGATGTATTACACGCAACATTTTGGCAATGATATTTTTACTAAAGCAAAATTGTTTGCTGAAATGTCTGAGAAAAGTTGGAATAAGTACGATTACATAATATTGCGTACAGGTAAAAATCATATTAAACCGTTGCATTTGATTGAGGTTAAACGTTTCTGTAATAAACGTGGTGATACAGTTGCCATTTACAAAAGCGTTGTTGCATAAGTCGTTAAACTCCACTCAAGCCGGTGAGACTGGAGACTATTAGCGGAGTCGCGAGTGGATTATAGGATATAATCCGTAGCGCCATGGATGGCGCGCTTCGAGCGCGTAGCTAATAGTCTCCAGTCTCATAAGAGGCTTGAGTGGAGTTTAACGACTTATGCAACAACACCAAAACTAAGAGGTAGAATTCATGAATATTGCAGTGATTGGCGCAGGCTATGTAGGCTTGGTGACGGGTGCATGCTTTGCCGAGTTAGGTAATCAAGTAACATGTGTCGATGTGAACAAAGAAAAAGTCATCAATTTAAAAAAAGGCATTCTACCCATTTACGAACCCGGTCTTGAAACCATGGTCACTTCGAACATGGCAGGTGGCCGTTTAACATTTGTTTCTTCATTGGCTGAAATTAAAATAGAGCCACAAGTCATTTTTATTGCAGTAGGTACGCCTAGTGATAAAGATGGTGCTGCAGATATGCAATATGTATTAGCCGCTGCAAAAGATATCGGCGCTTATATCAATGATTATTGCGTGATTGTCGATAAATCAACAGTGCCTGTCGGTGTAGCAGACCAAGTGCTCAATAAGATCCAAGCTGAATTGGATAAACGGAAATTGTCTGTGCAATTTGATATTGTCAGTAATCCAGAATTTTTGCGCGAAGGTGCAGCCATAGAAGATTTTATGGAACCGGATCGCATTATCATTGGTTTAACTTCGGAGAAAGCAAAAGCCATCATGACAAAACTCTATGCGCCGATTTTGCGTCGCCCAGAAAAATTATATTTTATGAGTGTCAAAGATGCAGAAATGACAAAATATGTTGCGAACGCTATGCTTGCAACCAAAATTTCTTTTATGAATGAAATGGCTGTGCTGTGCGACCGCATGGGTGTCGACGTGGAAAACGTACGTTTAGGCATTGGTTCCGATTCGCGAATTGGTAATGCATTTATTTATCCAGGCTGCGGTTATGGCGGTTCTTGTTTCCCTAAAGATGTCAAAGCACTGATTAAAATGGCAGAACATAATAATGTTGATCCATTAGTATTACGCGCAGTAGAAGAACGTAATTATCATCAAAAACGCGTGTTACCGAAAAAAATCACCGATATTTTTGGCGAGAATTTACAAGATATCCGCATCGGTGTTTGGGGTTTATCATTTAAACCCGGCACAGATGATATGCGTGAAGCGTCTTCACTAGTTTTGTTAGAACATTTAATGGAACGCAATGCTAACGTGCAAGCCTATGATCCAGTTGCTATGCCGGTTGCAAAAGATTTATTACCGCAGGAATGGTTCACGTCAGGCAGGCTACGTTTAGTTGAGCAACAATATGATGCATTAAAAGAGGTAGATGTGTTAGTGCTTGTAACAGAATGGAAACCTTTTTGTTATCCCGATCTATCCGAAATGAAAAAATCCATGCGCCGCAAAATCATCATCGATGGCCGCAATCAATACGATCCTAGGCAGATGCGGGATGCGGAATTTGAATACTATGGCATAGGTCGGTAAATTTTATTTTGGGGCTGGACCACCGCTAGGTGGTTTTGCTGTGCTTACACTTGTAGATTGTGGGATCATTGCTTTTTCGCATACGGTGATGGTATATAGTAAAGTTTGAAAAAAAGCATGATTGAGATTTATTTTATCATAATTTATACCCCTTCTAATTTGACTATAGGTTTCTTGCTGTGCAAATTTATACAGGTTTGAGTAAATCAAATTTTTTAGTTGTACTGGTTCAGCATTTTTGTTTTTTTTAATAAATTCTAACAACGGCTTTGCTGTGTCAAAATGATGTCGACGCCAGGACTGTATACTTCGAAAAATGCCTGTGGGATAACAGTATTTTTCTAAAGCTTTGATGATTTTTTCATGAAAAAATAAATCTTCTCGATCAATATTTGAAAAATCAGGTGCTAAAAGTGGTTTTGGTGCTGATTGATATTCTTTTGCGCGATTATAATATACAGTATAAGAAGCTTTCTTAAAATGACCTGATTCTTCCAAGTCAATCGTGGGTAAAAAATATCCATACTCAATTGCGTTAAGGGGTACATATTTGTTGTCATTATTATTTTTTTCATACTCGAGTAATGCATTGAGGATTAAAGTTATTGTTTTTTCCCATACTCCATTTAAAGAAAAATGCGAGTTCAAATACTGTAAGTTGAGTATAACGAAAAAATCGGATACTGGTTCCTTAAATGACTCTTCATCATTTTTGAATTTTTGTGGGAGAGCACCGTATTTTTTTATTAATAAATCGCCTAGAGTGCCTTTTTCAAAAGTAGCAGTGATTGGTTTAGCTTTTTTTTCATCTTTCTCATCCTTCTCATTTTTTTTATCTTCTGGGGGTTTGGGAAGCATGCGAGGAATATTAACAACATCTTGTATAGGGAAGTTTAGTGGGTCAGCAATAGTTTCACTATAGAAATTAGCTTTATTGCTGCGAATGATTAAACTATGTTGCTTTGGATTATTTGTTGATGGTTTTGGATTGATATCAGTTATGTTTAATGCTACTTCATAAAAACAGTTTTTATTCGGGTCAGGGTTTTCAACGAGTTTACTACGATCTCTTGTTTCTATATGCAATGCGCGGATTTTGCATAAGCTGCTTAAACGCGAAGTTAATATTTCTTTGTCAAATGCAATACCGGTATGTACTACATATACGTCGATTTCATCTTCTGCTTTTAATCCAATACCAGGATTATTTGGATAATAACTGGAGTCAACCTCAATATAAGCAGGTCTTATGTTATTATCTGTCATGTCTCTAGAGCGTTGTGGGAGGGGGCGCTTAGTAGTGAGATGACCAAGTCCCAAAGCTCCATAGTTATCTGATGCCACCATGCCTGAAGCTTCAATAATATCCATCTCGGTTGGAGGACTTTGCTTGTCAATTGCAGTCTTTGTTTGTGTATCATATCCTCTTCTGCTTGCTTGCGGTGATACGTGCATCATCCAATAAATAGGGGCTGTTGTTTTTTTGATGATTACTGTATGGCAGGTTTTTATATTTATGCTAACAATTTCGAGTGTTTTGCTTTCTAGATTACTAGAGGTTACCGCAGGTATATTTGCACCTCTGTTCCAAGTATTAAGCCTATCGCCATAGATAGGATCAATGGTTTCATTGGGATAAGGGTTTAATTGGTAGACACGCTTGGTAGTCAAGTCAACTTGTATGCAACAATCCTGAAATACAGGAACTGCGGTGGAATCATGTTTTACATCATGTGATGGCGAAAGCATTTGGAATTCCTCGTTTAGATTATTAGATTTTATTTATAGTATAACATAAAAAGGAAATTTTTGGTAATTTATCAATGCAATCAAACGGTTGTAGTATGGCTCTCAGCTTGACCTGTAGTAATAGCTTATTTGGTTTCCACCCACCACTTGGTAGCACCTGCAACAGCTGCTGGGATCACGAAAAAGTTTAGTATAGGTATCAAACTTGCTATCAATACGCAGCTGCCGAAACTCAAGCTAGTGACTCGTTGTTTTTGGGCAAATGTTTTCATTGTGGCAAAATCTATTTTATGATTATCGGTAGGATAATCTAAATATTGCAGGCTCATGATCCAAGCATTAAACAAAAACCAGATGGCAACTGCAAACAACTGCACAACAGGGATAAAAAATAAAAGCCACAAGAAAATCGCGCGCAATAAATAATAAAAAATAATTTGTGTTTGTCGTTTTAACAATCGTGGAATGTCTTTGATCGTCTGCCACAAAGAGGTAGAAGTAGGTGTTTTTCCGGTGAGGTAGGCTTCTACTTTTTCTGCTAATAAGCTATTGAAGGGTGCAGTGATAATGTTGCCTATGGTAACAAAAGCATAAACAAAAATTAATAAGTAACCTATGAAGAATAATAACCATACTAACCCACTTAACCATTGCGCCCAAGAGGGTAGGTGGCGCGCGATGGTTTGATTTAATTCGCCTACGTAATGATAAGAAACGCAAAGCAAAGCTATGAAGACTACAATGTTAATGAGTAGGGGAATCAAGGCGTAACGTCTCAATCCTGGTTTGGCAATTAGCTTAAATCCATCTAATAGGTAAGAAATATTTGAACTAGGCATTGTTGTTGGCTCCCTATATAATAGAGTCTATATGGATTTGAATAAAAAAGCATTATTGGCATCGCCGTTTCTTTTACTGTCTTTACTAGCACATTTTTTATTATTTGCTGGATTTGCTTGGCAGTGGACTTTTTTTACGCCGGTTGACGATGAAAAAAAGCCGGGTCTTTATATTCCTTCTTATGCTTACCAACCTCCAAATCAAGTCACGCACCAGGATCAACCCAAAAAGCATAAAGAAATTTCTAAAAAAGGCATTGAAAAAAGTGCTGCCAAAGAGCCACAACCCGAGAGTGTGTTAGATCATCCCCAAGATATACAATCTGATAAAGATATTGACGGCGTACATTTGATCGGTGATAAAAATATCAGCAAACCTTTAATTACGCTATTGGGTAAGGCGTTGACTAGGCATCTTCTTTATCCGAAAGTTGCTATTGATTTTCGTTTGCAGGGTACGGCGGTGTTGAGATTTACCGTATATCCAGATGGTTCTGTGACCAATATACAATTGATTCAATCGGCAGGGACTTCTATTTTAGATAAAGCTGCTCTCACTGCTGCGAATGCTATCGCACCTGTGAAAGGGGTGGGGCAATATCTTACTGAGCCTAAAGAGATGACAGTAGGTATCATTTTCGGTTAAAATACCGCCTCAACCTATTAATTTAAGGACAAATTATGAAACTAATCACCATCGCCACAGCACTCTGTGCGAGCTTATTCACTATGAGTATTTATGCAGCAGAGATATCCAACATTCCAACGGAGAGCCAAAACATGATGAGCCAATCTTCACAAGCAGACAAAAATAAACAAGCCGGCGATGCTTTTCTCGCAGCTAATAAAAACAAACCGGGCATTGTCACTTTGCCTGATGGGTTACAATATAAAGTGATTACTGAAGGCAAAGGAACATCACCATCCAGCCGTGACACGGTAGTCGTACATTATCAAGGTACATTAATTGATGGCAAAGAATTTGATAGTTCTTACAAACGGGGTGAACCAGCAACTTTTCCGGTAGGTGCTGTTATCGCAGGTTGGACTGAAGTGTTACAACTGATGAAACCAGGTGCGACTTGGGAAGTTTATATTCCTGCATCACTGGCTTACGGTACATCAGGAATGCCACCAGTGATTGGTCCAAATGAAACATTAATTTTTAAAATTAATTTAATTGAAGTGAAGAAAAGTTAATGACAAGACCCGCCGTCATTGAGTTATGTCATGATTCTATGAAATTTTCTGCCGGGCATTTTACGATTTTTTCGGAAAATGTTCGTGAAAATTTGCATGGACACAGTTACACAGTGCATGCATCCATTACGACTATGATAGGTGATCAAGGGATTGCTTTTGACTATCGTTTTTATAAAAAGAAATTTAGAGAAATTTGTGAACGCCTGGCGCTAGTGACATTGCTGCCAGGCAATTCACCTTTTTTAAAAATTGCAGATAAAGGTGATTATTATCATGCTTATTTTGCAGATGAAACATTAATTTTTTTAAAACGGGATGTAAAAATTTTACCCGTGACGAATATTACATTAGAAGAACTTTCCAACTGGATTCTCGCGGAAGTTTTACAAGATAAAACAGAATTATTGGCCAATAAAGTCCAAAAAATCCGCGTCAAAGTGTTTAATGCTCCCGGACATGCAGGATCAACCACCTGGCGATTGTCGCAATGAATTTATCAGATATTAATAAAAAAATAATATTGTCAAAGAGAGAATATGGTGCTCATGAATTTAAAGAAGAAGAAATTCACGCCGATCCTTTTCAGCAATTTTTATTTTGGTTTAATGCAGTTTTAGAATTAAAAACAGATGATCCATGTGCAGCGGTATTGGCGACAGTAGATGCCAATAATATTCCTGATGCGCGTGTAGTTTTGTTGAATGAATTACAGATTAATCAATTTATTTTTTATACGCATTATGAAAGTCGCAAAGGCAAGCAGTTAGCATTGCATGTGGAAGCTGCGCTTAATTTTTATTGGCCTAGTTGTTCTCGTCAAGTACGTTTACGTGGTTCCGTCAAAAAAATTCCTGCAGAGCAAAGTGATGCTTATTTCGCAAGGCGCTCCCGTGAATCGCAATTGGCGGTTTATGCTTGGCACCAAGATGAAATATTAGCGAGTAGAGCAGAGATGCAAAAGCGTTTGCAACAAGTCGCCGAACGATTTAAAGATCAGAAAATTCCTCGCCCGGATTATTGGGGAGGGTATCAATTTACGCCTTTTGAATACGAATTTTTTCAAGGGCGGGATTGGCGTATGCATGATCGAATATTATATCGTTTGCATCATGAGCAGTGGTTGATTGAACGTTTAGCTCCATAAAAATACAACAGGGCGATTAGCTCAGCGGGAGAGCACTGCCTTCACACGGCA
>LSTE01000067.1 GCA_001644445.1 Gammaproteobacteria bacterium SCGC AG-212-F23 | reverse complement strand
CGATTGAGCTTGAAATTGCAACACAATACGATAGATATGAGCGAGTACTTTCGCAACAGTTGTCAACAGCACAATATCAACGCTTAGAAAAAGAATTTCTTGAAAACAAACAAGTGGGAAAAAATAGCTGGTTTGCCATAGACGATATTCCTAGTCTGACACCCGAAACAAAACGCAGTCTGCGCTATCGAAAAGATAAAATCCTAAAAGATTTTATGAAAATCGATTCCAACACATTAGAAAAACCCGATTGCAGCATTGTGTCAGTATCTACTCCACCTAGTCTAAGCCATCCACAATTTAAAGAAAATGCAATATATGTACGTTATCAAGATAGTTTGTATTATATTAATAAAAAAAATAAAGAAATAACTGAAATTAAAATTGCACAAAGCTATTTAAATGCTATTGATAGAGACGTGAAATTAAAATTGCTCAAAGCAATTTAAATGCAATTGATAGAGACGTGAAATTTCATGCATATGAATATAGTTTATCTTCTGATTCTTTAAATACGATAAGAGCATTCAGCGGCCATACCCATGTTTCAGAAAAACATCGACCAGCAGAATTAATTTTAGATCAAATTGAAGCAAAGTCTTTAGGCCAGTGTTTTGATCAAGCCATCAACGCCCACAAAAAAATAAAAGAAAAGTTTAATCAATTTTGTGAAAAATGCGTGCGAGAAAAAAATCAAATTGCAACCGCTGTAGTTCAATTAAAGCAGTTGCGTCATACATTAGATGCAGAACTTAAAATCAATCCCTCGTTGAGCAGGGAAAGGCTCGACAAGTATAGAGATGATACTGGAAAATTAAGAGGACAAGTCACCAGTATATTGGGCGATGAAAAAGAGATTGTTGATGATTTTGCAGAAAATGAGAAGTTCTCTAAGCGTATCCAAGAAACTTTCCCTTCATTTAAGATAACGCAAATGTATACAGCTAAGAATATTACCTTGAGCCAGATAGGGAATGAGGAGATAGAAATATATAATTTTTTTACAAACCCTTCACTGGCGATACCACCGAGGTTAAGCGATGATTTGGCTGTTTATAAAGATTTTCTTGCGAGATATGCAGATGCAAAATCAAAATACAACCAGTTATTACCACAAGCGACTACAAAATTAGAAAGGCTTAATGCAGTGAAAAAAGCGATGGAGTTTCTTCCTTTGCTTAGCAGAAATGAAACTATTCTGCAATTAGTCGATGCGGTAGAGAGTAAACCATTAGCAGAAACAGTAGAATGGTTTCACAAAACAATCACACATGCCGATCGATTGAAAGATCAGAAAACATTAGAGTTTAGAAAAATTGATCTATCTTCACTTAAGCAGCATAAAGATAATCTGATGCTCATGAGTGATAGCGATGTCCCGCCCGCTGAAAAACAAACATATTTACAAAATTTAAATACATCTATTGCAATATTAGAAGACAAAAGCGAGCTTGATGATTTATCAACAGAATCAAAAGATAACTTAAAAAACATGTACGATGCTTTGCTGCCAGATTTTAAAGAAAAAATAAAAAATATTAGGGAAGAGCTAAAAGAATTTGAAAAAAAAGAAGAAAAACTAGCGGAAGAAGTCGATGCGCTTGTAAAAGAAGAGCAATCATTCGTATTGGACAAACATCAATATCCTAACAAACATCTTAATCTTCATAGAAAGATGGTAGCGTTACAAGAAGAAATGAATAGAGTTGGATTTTCGGAGACTGCGCTTTTAAAGAAAATGCGGATAATTTCCGAATCGCAGGCGGGAAAAGATAATCCATTTTCTGTAGAGGTAAAAGCGCTTTTAACGCAAGCTGATAATGCTATTCGTAAATTAAATAGCAAGAAGATGAATACGCTTATTCCATCAGTTAATAATTTGCGTAAAAAAGCCAAAGAATCATTAGCGAGAGAAGCCGCTACGTTGCAGGTTAATATGGATGAATCTATTAAAAAAGCTAAAGCGTTTGGTAATTCTTGCTATTTAGCAAACAATGATTCGCTAAAATTTACATCGAATGACTGGCAAAGTATAGTAGATTTTAAAGATGAGGCTAATGCGAGTGTGGATGGATTACAGTCTATACAAGATGAATTCAATCTTTCCAGTTCGTATGACGATATTTTAGCGGTTCAAAACAATCTTAAGATACCGCTCGCGCAAATTGAAAAAGAATTACCGCCTCTTTCTAATGTTTTTTTAAAACAGCAAATTGAAGTGCCACATTTTAACGGGTTTATCAACGAACAATTGATTGAATTAATGATTAAGCATAATCAAGCAGTGATTAAAGGTGCAAGTGTTAATCAATTGGAAGCGATTGATGAAACGGCCAGGTTGGTGGTCAGTGATCAAGAGTTAAATAAGCGTCTTAAAGCGATTGGGTTAAATTTTTCAGTAGAAGAATGCCGCGCCATCAATCAATTCAACCATCAGATTCGCTATCGTCATGCAATCGATAGTGCTGTATTGGCTCGTTATATTGTAGAGAATAATATTACATTGAAATCTTCCGCTTTTGGTAGAAATAATGTTCCAAGTAAAATTAAAGAATTAAACGAGTGTGGTTACGAGAGTTATGATCGATTAAGATTTTTGCTTGAAGATATCGGTATTCGTAAAATTTCGAATACAGATCTTTCGGCTATTTACACAGACTATCAAGATATGAAGAGAGAAAAAATACAGAAAAAAGATTTGGAAGTAAAAGTCGCTGCTGAAAAAGTTGTCGCAGAGAAAATGAAAAAAGTAGAAGAAAAAAAATCGCAAGACTTACAAGCTATTCGCATACAGGCAAGCAAGTTACAAGAGACCCTGCGTGCTATGGATCTTACACCTATTTCATTGCATGCAAAAAAACCTGCAGAATTACAAACGATGAAAAAGAATTTAGCTAACGATGCTGTTTCCGTGAAAGCACTCAAAAAAAACCTAGGGGTAAATAATACTTCCCAAGAATATAAAGTCTTAGAAAGATTAGAACATGGTATAGAAGTGCGTCGTAAGCTCATTGAAAAATACGAAAATAATGAACAAGCCAAGTTGGTTATTACTACAACACCGCTCATGATTGGGCACGATGTCCAAGAATACGCACAGCAATATTATTTGCGTGACAGAAAAACTGGGCAGGCAGCTATATCTGCTACCAAGGTGCCATTGACATTTTCCTTGCAAAATGTGAACACTATTTCCTGTGATTTAAGTAAAGATCGCAGTTTAGGATCTTATGATCATCAGATACAAGAAGTCATTGCATCTGAAATGTTTAATAGCAAAAGCTTGCACAGTGAGACCTTAGGTCGTTTAGGGCAAGATCCACAGCATGCTTATTGGATTTACGGTGCAACAGCGCACGCGCTAGAAATGGCCAAAAAAATCTATAGCCATGCCCCATCCGCAGTGAAGAGTCAATTGAAAATTTATGTGAACCAAGATCCTACAGCCAAGCCAATTCCTCTTGAACTTGAGCAATTGCGTGCGCATAATAAAATAGGATTTTTTAATGCGAAACCTAGACCTGCTTCCGATTATACAGTGGAAGCAGAGGAAAGAGTTTACCAACATGTTGTCAAAAAACAGAACCATGGTCGCCAATAAGGATAGATATTTTCTATGGAACAGAACCCAGAAAAAAAACCCGTCAATGATATACGTGCTATTCGCGTGCAAATTGAGCGCATGCAAAGTACTTTGGCCACTATCGATTTATCGTTGCCTACATTATATGGATTAACGAGTGAAGGCTTAGATTCTATTATTGCTCGTTTCCAAAATGACGAAGCATCTGCTAATTTTCTGCAATCCACGTTAAATGGCACTCAACAAGAATATCAACAACTAAGTGCCATTAGAAAAAAATTACATGAACAAGTAGAAAATTTACTAGCTTTCAAACCCAATTACGACAAATTAATCATAACTATTCAATCTGACTCTAAAAATTTAGTCGATGAAACCACGGCTATTCATTATTATTTGCGCGATAAAGAAACCATGGAAGATGCTTATTACGATCGTGATGTTCCTTATGAATTTTATTTGAATCATATGAATACTTTGTATTATCAGTTGCGCAAAGATCATGCGTTAAGTCTTTACGATCATCAGCTACAGGAAGTGATTGCTTATCATATTTTTAATCCTGAAGGTAAAAATGTAAAAACGATTGGCTTGCTAGCGCAAAATGCAAAAGAAGCAGAAGCTAAAGAATTACCTTATCATATTTATGGCTCACCTAGACAAGCTTTAGAAATGGGTAAAAAAATCTATCGCTACGTGCCAGCCTATCGTAAAGCAGATTTAAAAATATATTTAAACGATGCATTGACGGATAGTGTTAAACTGGTTGTTGCTTATGATCTTGGATTTTTTATGAAACGTTATTTTCGCACGGGAAGGGCTTTTTTGGTTGAGTCACCTAATGATTATTAATAACTGGATCCCGCGGATAAACCGCGGGACGACGATTCAGGAGAATAAAAATATGCAAAAAAATAATATCGCCACAATGGAGTTCATTCGATTATTAATAACTGGATCCTGCGATTAATCCGCGGGACGACGATTAAGGAGAATAAAGAATATGCAAAATAAAATAATACGGCCGCAATGGAGTTCTTTGACGAATTATTTGTTGGTAACAACGGGGGCTGTTGTTGGTCTAGGCAATATTTTTCAGTTTCCTTATTTTATTTCTAAATTTGGCGGATTATTTTTATTGTTTTTTATTTTGTGTGAAGTGTTAGTGAGTGTTCCTATTTTATTGGCGGAATTATTGATTGGTCGACGTGGTAAACAAAATCCGGTGGGAGCTTTCAGTATTTTATCGATGGAGACAGGGGCGAGTTCACGTTGGCGTTATGTGGGGTGGATTAGTTTTGTTATTTTATCATTGACCTTATCTTTTTATACGGTGTCTGTGGCTTATCCGCTAAAATATTTTTTTGGTGCGATACAAACATTTTGGATGGAGGGTAGTCACGCCAACCTTTTGCATGCAGCTGTGCCTTTAACGGATTTGCATTTGCGTTTCACAACGTTAGAAATAAGTTTTATGGTTTTCTTGATTGCTACAATGTTAGTGATTTTGCGCGGTATTAATCGTGGTTTAGAAGGAATTTCGCGGATAACGGTGCCGGCTTATTTTGTGATTTTAGCAGTGCTTGCGGTATTGTCTTGTTTGCAAGGAGAGTATTTTGTTGATGCGTTGAAGTATTTGTTTACGGTGCGAGCTGATCAATCGGTGCTGACGGTGTTATTTGCTGCCCTCACTTTTGCGTTTTTTAAGCTCAATGTGGGCATGGGTAGCATGATTGTGTACGGTTCGTATTTGCCTTATAATGTGTCACTGGGAAAGTCGACGTTAATGATTATTTGTTTTGATATTGTGGCGTCCTTGCTGTCTTATTTTGTGTTGTATCCGTTATCGTTACAATCACATCAGGCCATGAGTGATATTCCTAATTACTACCATAATAGCTTGAGCATTTTAGCATCTAGTTATTATGGGAGTTTTATCGCGCCATTGTTTTTCCTGGCTGCGGTGATGGCGGCGTGGACGCCGACGATTGCGATGGCGGAATCGGCGACAGTGATTTTGATTGAACGGTTTGATATGACGCGTAAAAAGGCTAGCATCATTATTTTCTTGCTGGCTTTGTTGATAGGGACTTTTGTTGTGCGTTCGTATAATTTGTGGGTGGATGTGGTGTTGGTGAATCACATGAATTTTCAGCAGTTGCTTGATGCGTTTTCTTCTAATCTGTTAACGCCGTTTGCGGCATTGCTTACTGCCATTTTCGCAGGTTGGATTGTGAAGAAACAGATTACTGAGAGTGAATTAGGATTTAATGTTGGTTTATATAATGTTTGGCGGTTTTTAATTCGAGTGTTGGCGCCGGTGGTGATTATAGTGGTCGCTTTGAGTTTGTTGGAGTTAATTTGAAAAAATTTTCATGGCAATAGTCCCCTCTCCCGCCGCTGAAAATTTTGAAATAAAATGAACTTTACAGCGGGAGAGGGTTAGGGAGAGGGAAAATCAGTGATTGCGAAAATCAACTTGGCTTTCGTTTCCCCTCACCCCGACCCTCTCCCGCTGCAAATGGATTTTATTTTTCATTCTTATGGCGGCGGGAGAGGGAGGATAGACGCAGTTGTGGAGAAGAATTGTTACGTAGAATTTTCATATTGAAAATGAGTGAGGGGAGTAATGCAAAAGAATTTTCTTTGGGGCACAAAAGCAAAAATTTCTTATTTATTGTTAGCAGCTGCATGTTTGCTGTTGACTTGCCTAGGTTCGCATGAAATTTGGACGCAAGAACATCGCTGGGCGGATATTGTATCTGGCATGTTTTTTCGCCAGGATTTTTTTCATCCCTTTTTAGGTGAAGCGGATTATTACGATAAACCATTATTGTCTTATTGGTTAATGGCGAGTGTTGCATTTATTTCGGGTGAAGTCACTACTTGGGCGTTGCGTTTGCCTTCGGCATTAGCAGGTATATTAGCGGTATGGTCGATTTATCGTTTAGGTAATTATGTGCGCGGCAAGGATTTAGGTTTGCTTGCGGGTTGGATGTTGCTCACCACGTATTATTTTATTTTTTGGGGCAGGACCAGTAGTGCAGATATGTTGAATATGGCGGGGACTTTGTTTGCAGTCTCTTGGTATTTTGACAAAAAATCTTTACCTAGTTTTTTTAATTATGCAGTATTTTTTTTAGTGTTGGCTTGTACGGCTTTATGTAAAGGTCTTGTTGCGTTTGCTGTGGCATTCTTAGTGATATTGCCGGATCTTTGTGTTCATGCTGAATGGCGTAAACATTTGCGTTTGAGTTTTGTATTGGCTTTGATACCTGCCATTATTGTTTACGTCTTGCCTTTCATATTATCTATGCATATTGGTGGTCAGAGTTATCATGAGAATGGGCTTTATGAAGTGTATCGCGAAAACGTGGTACGCTATTTTCAACCGTTTGATCACAAAGGACCTATTTATACTTATTTTGTTTTCTTGCCAGTGTATTTGTTTCCGTGGGTGTTTTTCTTTGTGCCGGCGTTATGGAGTTTGGTTTCACGTTGGCGTTCATTATCACCGCAATCGCGATGGGTAGTGTGGGCGGTGTTATTATTATTTTTATTTTTTACTTTGAGTGGTTCTAGACGTAATTATTATGTATTGCCTATCGTGCCGTTTGCGCTGTTAATGACGGCGGATTGGTTGTTGTCTGCAAAAGAGAAAATTCGACACTGGGCGTTGTGGGTGGCGATAGTTTCTTTTGTTACATTATTTGCAAGTTTTTGTGTGGTGCAACCGATTTATTATGCGCGGCAAGGGATGCAGGATTTTTCTGTCGCATTAAAAAATGATGCGGAAAAAATAAAACCCTGGTCAGAGTGGCAGTTTGCAATGTTAGATTCGGAAAGTAAATTGCGTTTTTATTTGCATTTAGCGCCGGAGGTGAAAAATTTTCCTGTGATAGGTGAGAGGTCTGCCCAAACGTCACAAAGTTTATTGCAAGCTTGGCCTATCTTAAATCATCCGCCTAAGGGTATGATTTTTGTTAGTCGGCAAGAGTATGTGGGTTTATTGCAGCCGTTGTTGTCGCATTATCATTTAGTTGTTGTTTCTAAACGAGCAAATGCGCCTGTTGCGTTTGTGCCGACCCTCAACAAGCAAGTCCCTTCTCCCCTTGTGGGAGAAGGTGGCGCGTAGCGCCGGATGAGGGGTGCTCGTGGCCGGATAAGAAAAACACCCCTCATCCGTCCCTGCGGGTCCCTTCTCCCACAAGGGGAGAAGGGACTGCTGTGTATAGTAATGTGTGTTACCTCTGCAGGATTAGCTTAGCAACAGGATCTTCTTGTAGAAGTGTAATTATTCGATTCTCCACCATTGTCCGCAGCTCTTCGAGCAGATCTATCAGAACCTGCAGGTTGTCCAGGGGTTGTGGCAGAATTCAGAACTGCATCTTGTATATTCCCATTATTACTGGATAACAGTGGTACTTTCAGACTCGTTAAAGTATCTGTCTCCGAAGGACAACACCACAGTGTAAGAGGCCAGTGGGTTCGTACTTGTCTGTCTCTATCTGAATTGACAGATCCATCGGCTGTAGCAACAACTACGTTAATTGGATTGGCAGCTCCATTTGCAGTTAGGCCAGTTCGTTGTTTTTGATCGTGTGGATGCGATACTGAAGTTACTGTATTAAGACTACGATAGCTTTCGAGCTTAGTCACTAAATCAGTTCCTAACAAAGGTGCTATTTCTTCTTTCTTCATATTATTAAAAAACTTTCTGCAAGCATTTGTTGCTAGATCAAAATAAACATGTAGCATCTCTGCTAAAATACGTTGTTCATGTTCAGGACGTGGTCTTGCTGGGTTTGTGCCATCTGCAGGAATCGTTTGATAAAAGTTTCTTAGCCCATTGACGCCAGTATCACAACATGCAAGTGCTTGTTTCAACATTTTTCTGTAATACAATCGTTTAGCTTTATCGCCTATAAGATTTATGGCAAGAGTGCCTAATGCAATAAACACAGCTGTCGTAATCAATGCAGTAGGAACAGCCCAGTATACGGTCGCAAAAATAGGGTACTTATAAGTCGAGCCGCCATTGCCTACGCCTAATCCCAAGCTAGTATAACCAACGACAGCAAGACCAAATTTTTCCCAGCGACTGGTATCATCGTAAAAATGTTTTTTGAATCCTTCTTTATTAATTTTTCCTGCTTTTTCAATAAAGAATTCATCAGCAGATGAATTGATACTGTAGTTAGCCAAAAATGATTGCAAGGCGAATACTGCAGTGGCAAACATAGTCACACCGAATGTAGGCCATGAAAATGAAAAATAAATGTCTGCAAGATCTTTGTAAATGGGCCATCCCCACCATTCAGGAATAGTTAAAGCTGTTTTAAAGTTTTGAAAGCTGGCAATTCCGCCTAATACTTTACCTAAGAATATGAGCTTTGCATTTTTAGATTCAAATAAATCTTTTTCATCTTCAGGAAGAGTTGCAGAAATGTTATGTAATGCATCTAAAATTTTGCGAATTTCTGTAACATCTTTAGGTGTTTTTGCATCTTGTTCAGATGAGTTTGCAGCTGATTTTCTGTTTTTCAACGTTGTCAATAGAGGTTCAACAGCGTTTATAAACTCTAAATGAGGATCTTTAATATTTTTTTCTGCTCTATCGCCTCTTTCTTTTGCTTTTTTCATTTTTTTCTGTGCTGTTAGAATGCTGAAAATAATATCTCTCTCTAAATCGTCAGCTTTGGTATGAAATTTATCAAGATAGAATTTTCCATTAGTGGTAGCCCCTGCAAGACCACGACCGCCATATACAGTTTTTTTCATGTCGTCGTTTAGATATTCACAATCATGGCTTTGTTTAATTGTACCTGCAGAGCTTGGGAGAACGACAAAGATAATTCCTAACATTTTCTTCACAAATTCTTTAGGATTTTCGCGAATACCATCGACGGTACGTTGTGACATGCTATTCCAAATTTCAGTAATTTTTTCAACATTGGAAGTGAATGCCAATGAAAATTGAGCAAGTGTGCCAGGTACGCCTGCAATTGCCCAGCTGACAGCTTGTTGTGTTGTTTCTGATGCAGTTTTTAGTGCAGATATCATCTGCTCTAGAGCTTCAATAAAGTGATCACCAAAATCTTTAATGGTAGATGCTGAAGATGCTGCAGAATAAGCCGCGATAATTGCTATACTAGCAGCAGTCACCCAATGTGGATCTTCAGTGCTGGTGCTGATATCTGTTAAAAGATTTTTAGCATTGATGGCGGCTCTTGCTGTTTTTGCTGCTTCTGATATTACAGGTGTGGATGTTGGTCCATTTGAAGAGTTATTTGCTGGTGTGGACTTGGTTGTGTTTTTTGATGTATCAGCAATATCAATGCGATGTTCGCCGTTAGTATTATTAGTTGCGGTTGTGGAACTGCTAAGTTTAACATCAATATTTATAGGTGGAGAAGTGCTAGAAACGCTGTTTCCATTTGCGTTTAATGAGACTGATCCGTTAAGTGCATTATTCACTGATGCTGCAGATAATGAACTCGGTTGGGTTGTCATGCTTCCATTGCGATCACGCAGCAATGGGCGGTTTGTTTTAATAAACCCAGTGTCAAATACTGAGGGGCTTGTTGGTGGTGGCGGCGGTGGTGGGCTATAGCCGGCAATATGTGGAGCTAAGCCTGGTTGTGAATCAGTTATGGATGTTTGTTTCGTATTGAGATTATTAGTTGGTGTGAATGTTACGCCAATAGGTGGTACCAATAGCGGTGTTGGTGACATCGTACCTGCTGCTGCAAGGCTTGAATTTATTGATATCACTGAAGAAGGTGTGTTTGATTGTGGTGGATTAGTTGGACGAGTGGGTGTCGTCAGATTACTTTGTTGGTTAGCCGTAACCGCTGCTGCGATTATTGTATTGACTGTCGCTGCAGTAGATGCCGCAGTTGGTTTTGGGCTATGAGGGTGTACGAATGGACTGTGGATTATTGTTTTAGTATTAGTAGTAGTTGCAGGAGGTGGCGTCATCGGAGGAAGAGGTGGTAAAGATCCTGTAAATTTAGGAGGTGGTAGTAACGGACTGCCAGTAGTCTGATTAGGTGTAAGCGATTGACTTGATTTTGACATAAATAAACATCCCTCATTATGTTGTTAAAATAAAAAACGCGAATCCTGAATGAGCTTGTTAAAAACTTTTTCAGGATTAACGTCGAAAAATATTTCAGTATTCTGCCATTAGAAACCTTAAGTAAACCTTAAGAGATTAAAGAATTTTGCTTAAGAATGTGAAATAATGTGCTTGATTTTTTTTTGATTTTACTCT
>LSTE01000066.1 GCA_001644445.1 Gammaproteobacteria bacterium SCGC AG-212-F23 | reverse complement strand
CGTCTTCAATATCGCTGATGCCTGTGTTTGTGTGGGTGCCGTCATGCTGTTCCTAGATGCATTGATGCATAGGCGTTATGAGTGAGTGATCAACTGTCTAAATAATCCCAGTAAGGTATGCATTCTATATCTTTGTGTGTGTGTTTTTCTCCGTTATAAAGTAATAGACTTCTGCATCCTGGCTCTGCATATTTCTTTAGTGTATTAATCATATTGGGGTGAAATGTTGCTGTTTTTTTGATTTCAATAAAATCTTTTGTGGATTTTCTATCGACTATTAAGTCTATTTCCATATTATCTTGTGTACGGAAATAATAAATATCGCTTAGTGTTGCTTGATGTAACTCTTTTTTAAGAATTTCACTGATAATATAATTTTCAAATAAGCTACCCGCCAGTGGTCCTTTATCATATTGTTCATACGTGGTAATTCCTGTGAGATAAGAAATTAAGCCTGTATCATAAAAATAAACTTTGGGGCTTTTAGTAATACGTTTTCCATAGTTTTGATAAAATGGTGGAACAGTGAAAATAATATAAGAGGCTTCCAAAATCGATAACCAGCGTTTAATCGTAGGGACAGAAACACCAATATCGCGTGCATAAAGCGACATATCCAATAATTGTGCGGTATTTGCGGCTAATAACTGAATAAAACGTCTAAAATCACGCATATCACCAATATTAGATAAAGCGCGCACATCTTTATTCAAATAAGTTTCAAGATATGAAGCATACCAAAGATTTGATTCGTTATAATTTCTCATCACAAGTTCAGGATAGCCACCGTGAAAAATGGATTCTCGTACTAACGCTTTTGGCATTTCTTTATATTGGAAAGGTAGTAAAGACATCAAGCCAATACGTCCTGCTAGGGATTCTGTCGCATGTTGTAAAAATTTAAATTGACTGGAGCCAGTGAGAACGAAGTTTCCATAAGTCGAGCGGTTTTTATCAATGAATATTTTAATGCGATTAAAAATTTCTGGCACATACTGTATTTCATCAAAAATAATGTGCGAGTGGTATTGTGTCAGAAAACCATCGGGATCGTCTGTAAAGGACAAGATATTTTTGGGGTCATCAAACGTAAGATAGGTATATTCAGGTAATACATGTTGCAGTAGAGTAGATTTCCCGGATTGTCTAGGTCCTGTAAGGCCTACAGCGGGAAACATTTTCAGGTAGCGGCGTAAGGCGGCCTCTGCGATTCTATGGGCATATGGCATATTAAACATCTCATATTGAATTATTTCTAGTTTACCTAAATTGCTCAAAACAAGCAATTTTAATATTTAATATTAAAATTGCTTGTTTTTATTGGTTTTTTCCCAGAAAAACAAGTAATTTTAACATTGAATGTTAAAATTACAGATTTTATTGTTTGATAATAAAATGTTCAATCTGTTCTATGAGATAGTTAAAATCTGGATTATAAGTCAATAATCGCCGTGGGTAGCGCAGTAACTGATGGCGGTAGAGAAAGTCATAATACTGAAGCTCAGGTATGACGTAGGATCCATATTGGTAATTCTCATTATCTTTACTGCCATAATAATCACCGGTTTTTCCATAATGTTTATTTTGCGGCGAGCAAGGTAAGGCGACATGGGAAAAATCATGGATATTTTCTTCCGGATAATAAGAAGGACGCTCGACTAAAGTAGCGGAATTTGTGTGTGGATTTTTTTTATATAAAATTATTTTATGAGCTTGTTTTTGTTGTTGTAAAAAACGTATAGCGGTCGGTGTGCAGATAGTTTTATCATCTTCTGTCAAAAAGGCAAGCGTGGGACAAGGTAATTGCTTGCTGTGTTGCTTAATCAGTTGAGTGAGTTGGTATACTTGATAAACACCATTCATGGCAATGGATTGGTATTTCGCATAATCATTTTCAGGCATGATGGCAGCCCATGCTGCTCTGTGCCACAGACGACCTAGCTTGCTTGCTAATCCTGAAAGTGGTGCAAATACAGATTTAATTTTTAAAGCGGGAACGATTGCGATAATGCCAGCAATATTATCTTCTGGGTGATTTAAGGCGTGTAAAATAGCCAGCGTGCCACCAGTGGAATATCCTAATATATAAATCTGTTCAACTTCTTTGGCAAGTGAGTGCATGCCATACCATACGGTATTGATCCATTCATGGTAGTGCACATGTAATAATGCGCCTGGAACCGTGCCATGACCTGGTAGTAATACGGATCTCACTAAACAACCTTGTGCTTGCAAATTATTGCCGATTTCGCGCAAGCTCAAGGGCGAATCCAATAAACCGTGTACCAGTAAAACACCGTATTTAATTTTCTTATTTTGTGTCAAAATAGGCGTTTCTGGATATAATTCATAAGGCGTGTTGGCATTGATAATGAGTGTACTGTCTTGTGGACGGGCACTTTGAACCAGTGCTTGGCATTGATGAATATAATCAGAAAAAGCCAGGTGGATGTTGCCTGATGGGTAGGAGAGATGAGGGTCTTTGAGTAGATTAGGTGGTGGTATGTTAAGGTTTGTTTTCTGTTTATCCATGATAATTGGCCTTATGCTCCCGGATAGTGTGTGGGCTGGCAGCCTGACTAGTCTTGGCGATATGGCAGACAGTTTTATGCAGCCTTTGGCTATTGTATCAGATTTTTTTTCCAGTGCGGCTATGATTATAGGTGCTTCTTTTCTATTTGCCGCTTTAATTAAATATCAGCAACATCGGGTCAATCCATTGTTCGTGCCTATTGGTACGGTCGTGATTCTTGTGGTGATGGGTGTTTTGTTAATCAGTTTGCCATTGACGTATAGGTTGTTGCAGCATGATGTTGCATCAGGATTATATTATGGGAAAAAATAATTTTTTTTTGCTGATAGTCACGTTGATATTTTTTGTGGGTTGTTATCAGGAAAAAAATCAAGTGAGCCCCGCTTTTATCGCATTAGAAAACGAACGTATACTTTCTCCCGAAAAATTCGGCGAAAAAATCCTGCGTGCCGAAATGCATCTGGCGCAACAACAAGAAATCCTCGCACGCTGGCAGCAAGAATATAAAACTCATCCACAAGATAAATCACTTGCTGAAAAAATCCACGCAGCTGCGGCAAAGAATGCCTTGCTAGAAAAAGATATTCAAATTTGGTTGCAAGTCATCGCTATGACGAGTGGCGAGTAGATGACAAACGTTTTCTGGATCCCGTGGACAAGCCGCGGGACGACATATATCAGGGGAATTATTACAACAACGCCTTTGGCAACAGGATGACATATGCTTTCGCTAAACGTCGTCCCGCGGCTTGTCCGCGGGATCCAGAAAGCATTCGTCGTTAACGATGATAAGGATGTTTTTGCAAGATAGTAAAAGCGCGATAAATTTGTTCGGCCAATACAATTCTGACGAGAGGATGAGGTAATGTTAGAGGTGAGAGAGACCATTTTTTTTCGGCGCGTTGTAAGCAACTCGAAGATAAACCATCAGGGCCGCCTATCATCAAATCAATTGGACGACTGTTACTTTTCCAAAGATCCAATTGTTTAGCGAGTTGTGCGGTGCTTAAGCGTTCACCTTCTACATCTAATGCAATTATTCTATGTGTAGATTTGCATGCGGCAAGCAGTTTTTCGCTCTCGCGTTCTACCAATCGCGGTATATCCGAATTTTTTGTACGTTTTTCTGCAGGGATTTCAATAAGTTCTAATGCAAATGGTGCAGATAATCGTTTCGCATATTCATTGTAACCTGCCGTCACCCATGAGGGCATTTTATTGCCGATGGCGAGTATACGAATGAGCATGGGTTTCCCACAAATCTTCTAAGTTATAAAATTCGCGAGTAGCTGCTTGCATGACATGCACGATAACATCGCCTAAATCGACAATAATCCATTCACTTTCACGTTGGCCTTCGACTTTAATATAAGAATGGCGTTTTACTTTTGCATCTTTGACAACGTTATCAGCAAGAGAGCGTACATGACGACTAGAACGGCCGGTGCAAATAATCATGATATCAGTGATAGTAGTGAGATCGGTTACATCTAGGGTCAGGATATCGATGCCTTTAAGATCATGGAGGGCATGTAGAGCAAGTTGTTTAAGAGATTCTGTCTTCATTAATAGGAATTATATACCAGTAATATGGTAGACACCATGGTTTCTTATATACTCTAACACAGGCTCAGGCAGGAGATAGCGAGGGGTATGTCCAGTGGCGATTTGTTTGCGAATATCGGTTGCAGAAATTTCTAACGGTGTCACTGGATGCAAAATAATATGACCACCTAGTGTTTCATGAATAACGTTAACATCCGTGGTCAGGCATTTTTTTAAAAGATCGGCAATGACACCTTCGTGAGGTATCTGGTATTGCGGCCTATGTGCGATGACCAAATGGCATTGTTTAAGAATATCTTGCCAGCGGTGCCAGCTGGAAAAGCTCAACAAAGCATCAATACCCATGATCAAACACAAAGGCGTGCGAGGCTTGTTTTTGCGGAATTCTTCTATAGTTTCGATAGTATAAGAAGGTCTTTGCCGCCGAATTTCACAGTCCTCTACTTTTAGTAGGGGCTCATCAGCTACTGCGCAAGAAACCATAGCCAGGCGTTGCTCTGGTGTTGCTATAGGCAATTTTCGGTGAACTGGCTGATAACAGGGCACTAAATAGACTTCTGCCAGATTCAAAGCATTGCGGATTTCTAAGGCTGTGCGCAAATGCCCAAAATGAATGGGATCAAATGTGCCACCAAGTAAGCCTATAGGGGGATTGAGGGACTGCATGATTTCATTATAGATCTTTTGGGCATGGATGAAAAAGGGTATTTCTATAGGCTGGTGATCCAGGTTTCCATGGCGTAATGTAGATTTCCAGTTTCAGCACCTTTGATTAAGCGATCTATGTGGGCGGCAGTGATTAAGTGTTGCTGGCAAGTTTCTAACGTATTATTTTTTAAAAATGTTTTGACAGCACCTTGTCGTTTTTCCCAGATGCGGTGTTGGGAAAAAAGTGTAGTGAGATTGATGCCTTGTTTTTGTTTGCTGATGATATCTGCCAGTGTACGTAATTCGCGAGTGATAGCCCAGAGAATAAGAGTGGGCTCTATGCCTTCGGCAAAAAGATTTTTGAGAATACGTAGAGCGCGTTCAGAATTTCCTAATAAAATACTGTCGACTAAATTAAACACATCGAAGCGGGTATTATCAGTGATCGTATTTTCAATAGTTGATTTATCTATCGTTTCCGAAAGATTCAGTAGTGTCAATTTTTCAATTTCTTGAGCTGCAGCGAATAAATTGCCCTCAACTTGTTCGGCTAATAGTATTGCAGCATCTTGTGTAATGGTTAATCCCAGTTGTTTCGCGCGTTGTAAAATCCATTGCGGCAAGTGATTGGCAGGGATTGGCCAGAGAGGAATAAAGATACTATTTTTTTCGATTGTCTGAAACCATTTGGTTTGCTCAGTTTTCGTGTCAATTTTTTCTGTTTGAATAAGTAGTACAACATCGTTAGCGGGTTGCTGTGCATATTCTTGTAATAATTTAGTATTCGTTTGGTTAAATTTAATGGTTGTTAAATTTAATTCAATGATTTGTTTTGTAGAAAAAAGCGATAAACTGTGTGCAACATGGTAAAGTGTTTTTCCCCAATCATTGTTTGCTTCTGTGTGAATTCGGGTGTGCTCAGAAAAGCCTTTATCTGCCGCGGTTTTTTTAATAAGATTGGAGGCTTCTATCGCGAGCAAGGGTTCATCGCCGCTTAGTAAATAAATCGATGCGAGTGATTGATTAAGATGCAGAGATAATTGTTGCAATGAAAGTTTCATGGTGGTGTGTGTAATAGTTGTTGAGTCACGCCGGCAGAAGCCAAAGCGTAAATAATATTGTAAGCAAGATTTTGACGCATGATTTGATAAAAAATAGTCGCTTCGTTGCTTCCAGCCAATACTTGATTTGATTGAATCGTAATCGGACGTGAGTCAGAGACTTCTTGTTGCGATATCCAAGTAGTACCATTCGGGTGGTCGACTCGGAAAGTTGCAGACAAGGTTAAATTATATTGACGCGTTTGTTGTGAACTACTGACGCTCACTAATTGTTGGCCTTCTGTATCTTTGCTTAATACTAATATGGCTGTTGCATCTTTTGCTTGTGTTACGATTCTAACGCCAGACATTTTTAGATAATCACGTACATTGCGTATCAGTTTGCCGTAAGGATCGGCAGATTCAATATAAACAGTTTGTAATGGCGGCGCTAAAGTAAACGGCCCGCGTAAATGAAATCCGCAGGCGGTGAGGCAGAGGAAAAAAATGATGTAAAAAAATTTGTATAAGTTGTGCATTGTTTAATAATCTCTAATGGTTGTTTATAGGGTACTATTGCATAAATATCAACACTGTTATCCCTAGGTCCCGCCCAGGTCAGTGCACGTCATCCCCGCATGCTTTTAGCGGGGATCTCCTGCTTAAGAAAAAATATTTATGTAACAAATTACATATCACACAACAATGTTAACTAACTTCCCCGGCACTGTAATAATTTTCTTAATTGTCTTCCCTGCAATCGTTTGACTCACTTTTGCATCTTGCACAGCAGTTGTTTCAATCAATTGCTTGTCCGCATCCGCTGGCACTGTGATCTTACCGCGTAATTTTCCATTCACTTGCACCACTAGTTCAAGATTTTCAGTTTTCAATGCTGCCGCATTAGTCTTTGGTAAAGAGGCATTCAACAATACATCAGGATAATCTAGTTTTTGCCATAAATGATGCGTAATATGCGGCGCAATTGGCGCAAGCAAGCGCAATAAAATACTAAAACCTTTATGAATCACAAATGGCCGAATATCTTGGTCAGGATTTTTAGCAGCAGGTACTTTCATTAATAAATTAGATAGCTTCATGCAGCCAGAAACAATCGTATTGAATTGCAAGCGTTCATAATCATATTTTGCTTGATTCAAAATTTCATAAATTTGGCGTAAAATATCACGTTGTTCATTATCAGCGTTTTCAAGAACGATAGCCGCGGCATTTTTCTGGCTTTGGTTTTGTTCGCGAATCAATTCTTGATATTCACATGCTTGTGCCCATAATTTTTTTAAGAATCGATAAGAACCCTCAACACCAGTATCTGACCATTCTAAATTTTGTTCTGGCGGTGCTGCAAACATCATAAATACGCGCACTGTATCAGCGCCATATTTTGCAATCAACGCCAGAGGGTCGACGACATTGCCTTTTGATTTCGACATTTTAGCACCTTTGTTTAACACCATGCCTTGTGTTAACAAACGTGTAAAAGGTTCGTTACTGTTTAATAAGCCAATATCACGCATGCATTTATGAATAAAACGCGCATAAAGCAAATGCATCACTGCATGTTCAATACCGCCGATGTATTGATCGACAGGCGTCCAATAGTTAGCGCGGCCATCCAGCATAGCAGTATCTAAGTTTTTGCAAGCGAAGCGTGCATAATACCAAGAAGACTCCATGAAAGTGTCAAAAGTATCTGTTTCACGTTTCGCAGGTTTTTTGCAAAGAGGGCAAGTAGTTTCATAAAATTCTGGCATGGATTTTAGCGGTGAATTCACGCCAGAAAATTCTACTTTTTCTGGAAGTAACACTGGTAAATCTGCTTCATTCACTGGCACGTGACCGCAGGTGGCACATTCAATAATAGGAATAGGTGCGCCCCAATAACGTTGACGTGACACGCTCCAATCGCGTAAACGAAAATTAATTTTACGTGTGCCTAATTTATTTTTTTCTAAATGATCAATAATTTTTTTGCATGCAGTTGCAGAATCCAAATGAGAGAATTCACCCGAATCAACTAAAATACCCGGTTGAGTAAATGCAGCTTGAGTAAAATCCCAGGTGCTGTCATCGCTAGGTTTGATCACTGGTTTAATTGGCAGCTGATATTTTTTCGCAAATTCAAAATCGCGTTGATCATGTGCAGGAACTGCCATCACAGCACCGCTGCCGTATTCCATGACTACGAAGTTGGCAATCCATACAGGTAACGTTTGTTGAGTAATGGGGTGAGTAACAGAAATAGTTGTGAGTACGCCACGTTTTTCCATGGTGGCGAGCTCTGCTTCTGCTACTTTAATATTTTTACATTCATCTAAAAATTGCTGAATAACAGGATTGTTTTTTGCAGCTTCTTTTGCTAATGGATGTTGTGGTGCGATGGCAACATAAGTTACACCGCTTAAAGTATCTGGCCGTGTTGTGAAAATAGAAAGTGTTTGTTGCGTGTTAGCCAAAGGAAAAATAACTTCAATACCTTCGGAACGTCCAATCCAATTGCGTTGCATTGTTTTAACTTGGTCGGGCCAGTCTGGTAGTGTATCCAAATCATTTAATAATTCGTTGGCATAATCGGTAATTTTCAAAAACCATTGCGCGATTTCACGACGCTCGACCAGTGCGCCTGAACGCCAACCGCGGCCATCAACCACTTGCTCATTAGCAAGAATAGTTTGATCAACAGGGTCCCAATTCACTTCGGCTTTTTTCTTGTAGACCAAACCTTTTTTGTAAAGTTGAATAAAAAACCATTGTTCCCAGCGATAATAGTTGGGATTGCAAGTAGTTAACTCACGGCTCCAATCGTAGCCTAGTCCTAGCAAATTCATTTGTTCGCGCATTTGCTCGATATTTTTGTATGTCCATTCGGCGGGTGGAATTTTATGTTGAATAGCCGCATTTTCTGCGGGTAAGCCGAAGGCATCCCAACCCATAGGATGTAAGACGTTTTTTCCTAACATGCGTTGATAACGACTGACGACATCAGCAATCGTGTAAACGCGTACATGCCCCATATGTAAGCGACCACTAGGGTAGGGAAACATGGTTAAACAATAAAATTTTTCTTTGGCTGAATCTTCAGAAACTTGGAAACAATTATGTTCTTGCCAAAAACGTTGGGCGTTTTGCTCAATTTTTTGTGGATCATAGTGTTGTGAATCTGTCATGTATACCTGCAGTGAATCATTTTTAGGTGTTTAGAATAACATCTTGCGGCGATCTTGACGAGATTTATTAACGAAAAATCCTCGAAATACTGTCAAGTATTCCTCCGGTTTTTCGTTAATAAATCTCGTCAATCTCTTGCAATCTGTTATTCTAAACACCTAAAAATGATTCACTGCAGGTATATCTCTCAAATAATTACTGTGCATCCTAACATTTGTGTCAAGGAGGGGCAATGTCTAAAAATATGACTTGAAACTCTTTTCTTGCGGCAAAAGAAGCCAGTGTTTTGTCTTCTGGATAAGTTTCTAGTAGTGGAAATAAAACAGCTTGGCCTATGATGGCGCGGCGGGTTGGTGGATGTGGTTTTAATCCCCATACATTTTGATATGACAGTAAAACAGCTTCGTGTTTTTCACTGTTGGGATTAGCAATCGTGCCTACATAGAGAAAAATATGTTCGCCTATGTACACTAAAGTCATTAATGGATGTCCATGTTCTTTTAAATAATTTAAGCGTTCTTTAGTGGATAGCGTGTCGAGATTGATGACATGCCCTGCACGTATTTGATCAACAGAACTGCGCGGTAACCAAATGCCGAACGGTGTATAAAGATTTTTTAATTCCGCTGAACAATCATTATAAAAATAACTATTTCCCCAACCATAAGGCCTGCCAATTAATATGCTCATGATGTCTGCAATGTGATGTGGGGTAATGGTTTGCGGCATGAGTGTTGCGTTTTCTGTTTTAATGATTGCGATTGCAGCGTGATGATTGCTGACGATAGGGATGAGTAGTGTTGAAGCATTGACGGCAGGAAAAACACTACCTACATAAGCGGAAAAATAAAAATTTCCCCGTGCATCGACCATGCTAGTATTAGTTTTGTTAATGGCTGTTAATTGTTTCTTGCCAGCGCTTTGCCACTGTTGAATAAAATGTTTGTCAGCCATGACTAAGGTTTCAGCTTTGACCCAAGCAACAAAATCAGGCGTAATAATTAATTTCCAAGCATGGTCACGTGTTTCACCCAACACGTAAACAGGTGTGCCTGCCCATACGGCAGAGACTTGTAGATTATCGAAGGGGTAACCTTGGCCTGGAATTTTTTCACTATAAAAAGCAGGATCCATGGTAGGTAATGATCTTGCATCAGCATTGTTGACCATCATGGCGCGTTGATTTGCTTGATATTTTAGATGTTGCAGTTGACTAAGATTCATGTTTTCTGTGATTGCATTAAGCCACACATCAGAATAAGGTCTATCATTTTCAGCGTAATTGATTTCGTTTTCCGGTTTATTTTTATTACTGAATAAATGAATCAGCTCTTCTTGAGATTTGAGAATATTGTCGTCTATGATTTTTTTGATATGTGTTTCACTCCAGGGAGATAGTTCTCCCATAAAGCGTTGATAAAAATGATCCATGGCTGTTTTTTGTTGTTCTTTAGCTAAAAGAGGTATGTCGTAGTTTTTGTCTGTTGGTTTAATCCAGTCGCTAATAGTTTGCGAGTAGTGTTCGAGGGGGAATATGGAGCGTATCTCTTTTTTTTCTGGGTAGAAAAAATAAAAACAGACAACAACAATAATAAGCGCAGCTAATAAATATTTCATTTGCGTTTCGTCCGCGCAACCACCACAAAAATAATCATCACCAACAAAATCAAATCCATACCAAAACGCTGCCACAAAGTTTTATTTTTCATAGGTTGTATCGTTTCAGTGAGTACATCTGTTGTATAGGGTGCAATGGCTGATTGAATTTTTCCGTTTGGATAAATGGCTGCAGTGATTCCGTTATTGGAAACAAACAACGAAGGCCTGCCCATTTCCAGTGCGCGCATGCGTGCAATTTGTAAATGTTGTGCTTGTGCGATGGAGTGGCCAAACCAAGCATCGTTACTAATTGTTAAAATTAATCCCGCACCATTGTTGTAAAGTAACACTTGTTCTGGATAAGCAATTTCATAACAAATATAACCTGCAATTTTAATACCTGCGGCAGACAAGGGTTGTGGTCTAAAATTACCAGGAATAAAATCCGACATAGGAAAATTTAATACATTTAAAATACGTTGAAAAAAACGCGCCATCGGCACATATTCACCAAAAGGCACAAGTAATCGTTTATAATAAACACCATTGCCTTCACCTAGTGTGATGATTGCATTGTAGTATCCAGGTTTATCAACAGCGCTCAGCGGAATACCTGTAATAATCGTGCTATGATGTGATTTTGCTTCATATGCTATTGCACTTAAGAAATCATCTACATATTGTCTTGGCGCAGGTATTG
>LSTE01000065.1 GCA_001644445.1 Gammaproteobacteria bacterium SCGC AG-212-F23 | reverse complement strand
GACGCTTCTCTAAAGCGCGTTGTATGCCCGCGCGTAGTTTATCTTCATTAAAACGATCACGACGACCATCGCGTTTCACAATTTGCGGCAGTGTTAGTTCGGCTGTTTCATACGTGGTGAAACGTTCTTTGCAAATCAAGCATTCACGGCGACGACGTACCTGATTGCCCTCACGGATGAGGCGCGAATCTGTGACTTTAGAATCATTTGCATTGCAAAAAGGACAATACATACTTTTACCTTTGTAAACATAGCATTGCGGTAGTCTAGCTTTTTTGCCGCTGAGATGCCACCCTAACGAGAAATTTTTGTCTGCGCATGGTACAATTTCAGATGTAACATCACCAACGAGGGGCTTGAGCATGAGTCAGACCATTCGTAACCTATTGAATGAATTAGCATTCGAGTTTTCCATTGATGAACTTACCCCAAACAATCTTGTCAAAAAAGACGTGTTGCATGGCATAGGTGAAAACAACCGAGATATTGCCGATTATTTCGGTAAAGTCTTAGATGCACAATTATCAAATACTGCTTATCGCCAGCTCCAAGAAAAAGTCCAACTCTTTAGACAAAATTTTTTAAATAAATCCGCTACATTTATCGAAGCGTATATAAAACTCATACAAGAAATTAACCATCTTGCCATACCTCTACCAGAAAAAATCAAAGCAGGTTTAGGTCGTTCATCCATTCGTACAGTAAGGCTACATATTAAACCTGAAAAATTAATATTTTCTCTAGCAGACAAAGCTAATCTGGATGCTTATATTCATTTCAATAATGAAGTGCAAAAATTGCAGCAAGAGTATCCATGTCTTTATGCGTTGCTCACGCAACCGAATGTGCGTAAACAATGGTTACGTTTAGGTGTTGTCGCTGCTGTGCGGGCATTATTATTAAATTATCATCAAGGGCAATCATTGCGGCCATTGCGGGATGTTTTTGGTGTTGAAACAGATTCTGCATTTTTAATGAATGCGATTGCCGAAGCGCAATCCAATGCAGTTGAAAATATAGACCCTATGTTTTTGCGAGAGCCGCGCAATTCTCCTGCTTCATCTGCAACACATGAAATGCATTTTTTACGAGCATTAAAATATTTAACAACAGGTGAAATCGAAGCTTTCTATGCTGGTTTGGTTTCTTGTTTTGCAGGCCTTGATGAAAAAGCTACAAAAGAATTATTTCAGAAAATGTTACAACATCCCACCTTGAAAAAAGCAGTTGCAATTCACCAGATCTCTCTTGCGGTTGTTGTCAAAAGATTAGCGGAAAAAAATGATATCGTTAAATTACAATGGGCACACTTAAAAGTAGAGTTAGCTGATAAAATCAATCTCAATGAGATTGATCATGTGTTGGTTGGATTTGTTGCGCCGGATATTGTGATTCGGTCGAATCCGGTAGAGGTGCAGGCGTTTAGATGGATTGGGTTGGATGCTTTGCAAAACGAGCTGGACGAATCGCCTGGGAGATTTACACCGTGGTTGGAGAAAGCGTTTGAGTTGGTGGTGGGCGGTATTTGATAAATCCTCTTATTTAAGCAGGAGATCCCCGCTAAAAACATGCGGGGATGACGAATAATGGCCTCGCAGGGGCGAGGAAAAATCTCCGTACAATAACATGGTTGATGATGAGAAAAACTGGATCCCGCGGACAAGCCGCGGGACGACACCTCGCGAAGGGCGAGAATAAAAACAATGTTTTGTACCTACGCCCCCGCGAGGCACATCCCGTCATCCCCGCATGCTTTTAGCGGGGATCTCCTGCTTAGAAGGGAGTTTTTAAACTGCAACTCCACTTTTTTCACAGTAAACAGGAAACCGATGACAAAGCTGCAACGCTTGTTTGCGGATTTCTGCGATTTTTGCTTCGTTGTGAATATCATCTAAAATATCGCAAATCCAACTTGCTAACATTTCACATTCTTTTTCTTTGAAACCACGTGTAGTCACTGCAGGTGTTCCTAGGCGGATACCACTCGTGATAAAAGGCGATTGTGGATCATTGGGTACGGAATTTTTGTTGACTGTGATGTTAGCGCGACCTAAAGCAGCTTCGGCGTCTTTACCAGTGATGTTTTTGTTAATTAAATCGATTAAAAATAAATGATTATCCGTGCCGCCGCTCACAATATTGTAACCCCGTTGCAAAATAATTTTTGCCATTGCGCGTGCATTATTTAAAATTTGTTGTTGATAAGGTTTAAAATCGGCTTGCAGTGCTTCTTCGAATGCAACTGCTTTGGCTGCAATCACGTGCATCAATGGCCCACCTTGTCCGCCGGGGAAAACTGCGGAATTTAATTTTTTTTCTAAATCGGCATTAGCTTTTGCTAAAATCAAACCTCCTCTAGGACCGCGTAATGTTTTATGCGTGGTTGATGTAGTCACATCTGCAATGTTAACAGGTGATGGATATAATCCAACCGCAATTAATCCTGCAACGTGCGCAACATCCGCCATCATCATCGCATTCACACTATCAGCAATTTGGCGTATGCGTTGCCAATCAACTACGCGTGAGTAAGCAGAAAAACCAGCAACAATTAATTTTGGTTTGTGTTCGCGCGCTAAACGTTCCATTTCATCATAATCAATGAATCCTGTAGCATCTAAACCGTAAGAAAAGAATTTGTAAAGCTTTCCAGAAAAATTAACCGGCGAACCGTGAGTTAAATGTCCACCATGAGCAAGACTCATTCCCAAAACCACATCACCGGGTTGTATCATAGCAGCATATGCTGCAGCATTGGCTTGTGAACCGGAATGGGGTTGCACGTTGGCATAGGCGGCGTTAAATAATTTTTTGACGCGTTCTATTGCTAGTTTTTCTGCAATATCGACAAATTCACAACCACCGTAATAACGCTTGTCGGGATAACCTTCGGCGTATTTGTTTGTCAGCACTGAACCTTGCACTTCTAACACACGCGGGCTCACATAATTTTCAGATGCGATTAATTCAATGTGATCTTCTTGGCGTTTTTTTTCGTCTTCTATGGTTTTGTAGATGACTGGATCAGCTTCACGTAGAGAAATCGTTTTAAACATAATTATAATTCCTTAAGGTAAGTGCTTTCTAAAACTTTTTTCGCTTGTTTTTCGCGGTATTTTTGGATGGCTTGACGATATTCGGAATATTTGACACTCAGTATTGCTGCTGCAAATAAAGCGGAATTCACAGCGCCCGCTTTACCAATCGCCATGGTCGCAACAGGAATGCCAGCGGGCATTTGTGCAATTGATAATAAAGAGTCAATACCATCTAACACAGATTCCATGGGAACACCGATAACAGGAAGTAATGTTTTGCTTGCGATGACGCCGGGTAAATGTGCTGCACCACCGGCGGCGGCGATAATCACTTCGGTGCCGCGGGTTTCGGTTTCTTTTACGTATGCAAATAATTCATCGGGTGTGCGGTGAGCGGAAAGAACTCTGGCTTCGTGGGGGATATTTAATTCTGTTAAAACTAAGCTTGCTTGTTCCATCACAGGCCAATCGGATTTGGAGCCCATGAGGATGGTGGTGAGTGGTTTGGTCATGTGGATTTCCCTGATAAAAATATATCTGGATCCCGCGGACAAGCCGCGGGACGACGTACCCGGGATAATAGCGGATTTTTTATTTTATTTCGAGGGGCGTCGTGGGGTGGTGGTGGATTTATCGTATTTATCTGTGACGACTGGATAGGACGTTGAAGTTGTGGCGGTTGATGGTGATGTTGCGGTAGGCATTGACGTTGTTGATGGCTGAGTGTGCGGTGCAGAAGCTATGCTGGCTGCTGTAGAAGTTGTAGCTGTAGAAGTCGTAGCTGCAGAGGCAGCTAAATTGGTGGCGATATTTAAAGTACTAGGGGTATTAGCATTTTTTCGCATTTTTTCTTGTCTTTGCCAATCAACTGGAGATGCGCTTGTTGCTTTTTCAAAAGCTGCTGAACTGAGTATGGTTCTAGGTTGTTTTATCTTTTGATCTGGGCTTTGACCTATGATAATGGATGGAGGATTATTGCCTTTAGTTTTACCTTGCGCTCTCAGGCGGAAATATTCAGGGATATCAGGGTATGGCACATCTGGTCTTACTCCACCTCCTATATCTTCATTCCATATGGCAATACGCTCCAAAAGTGCACCTACTGTTCTCATAAATGACTGGCCTTTTTTCAGCGTATTAAGATAACGAATCATGGCAAGGTCTTCTTGTGCTGTTCTAGTTTTTACTATTTTTTGCTCGATATCGGTTACCTTAATAACAGGTCTTTTAAGTACTCCTTTGTCTTCTAACCATGCCGCTTTTTGTTTGTTCCACAAATCAGTAAGTTCTATCATAATGCCGCCATAAGCTTGCATTGATATTAAATCTTTTATTTCACTACTGTGACTAACCTTCAATAAGCCGCCTTTTCCCGCTGCAATATAATCTTTTCCCATTTGCACAAAATAAGCGTGTAATTGCTCATGAGCTTTTTTACAAATTGCTTTAAACTCTTCATCGCTGAATTCGCTGGTTTTGCTATCTCGTTTATGACTGTGTGACATAGTTTCCTCCTACTTATTGCGAGGATTGGGTGGTGGTGTCACGCTGTGTTTTTTATCTAACTGATCTCCACTGCTTGTGCTCGCGGCTGTGGGTGGCGGAGTAACAGGCGGCGTTGGAGCATTAGGTGGTGGTGTAGGAACAGCAGAGGATGTGCTTGTAGATACGCTTGCTGCTATAGTCGCAGCGCTTGAAATAACTTTTTCATCCCATTTTTTCCCTAGTGCTTCGTGCATGGCTTGTGTATTCGTAGCTATGCTATTTTTCTGTAAATATTTTTCGAAATTCTCTACGACATCGGGTTGTTTGACAAAATCCTCTGCATATTTCTCATGTCGCTTTGCTATGTCTACAGCTATTTCTTTTGCAGCAATGGCAGCTTTTTCATCGGCTTCTCGTTTTCGATTTATTTCATCTGCTTCTTCTTTTGCAGCTCGGACTTTTGCATAAGCAGTTTCTTTTGCTGCGACATAGGTATTAAATTTTGAGTGTTGTTGGGCATCCACATTCTTGGCTAAACTCTCGTTCATTTCTTGCAATTTTCTTGCTGTTTTTGAATCCTTACCACTCTTGCCTATGGATGGTATTGCTTTTGCATCAGTTTCTGCTTGCTTAAAAGCATTCAGCAAATATTGGATAGGTGTAAGCGTTGCTTTTTCATTATTAGATGTAACCGTTGCTTTTTCCTCGGCTGTTAATTGACCTGTTATAGTGTTGTCAATAGCAGTCAGCAGTTTGGTTAATACTCTTATTTTACTACTTTTATTATCAAACACTTTAGTCATAGCTGTCCGCCTATTAGAACTAGCACCTACTGTTTCAAATATAGGCCCTGTTACCTTGTTCGCATCTTTTGCATCACGTTCTCCTGTTAATCTTGCACGCAGTCTCACAAGAGCTGCGCGGTGTTTCGAAACAGTCACCAACAATGGATTATCTGAGATTGCTTCTCGTTTATTTTCACTTGCACTAGATATTTCTTTTTCAATATCACTTATCGTTTTAGTATCTCTAGAAGCAACTGTTGCAGCAATAAGAGTAACTGCCACTTTTTCTTCGCTTGGCAGAGAGACACCTAATCGATTATAAACTTGGTTCGGATTAGTCATATCTTTATCTGCTATTGCTCTATAAGCTGGAAGTGTCCCTATTCCAGGATGGAGCTCTACTCCTCGAATAATGGTATGCTTGCGATGTTGGCCTAATGCACGGTCCCATTCTTCTGCGCAGCTCAAGAGATACCCTATCGTCCTACAAAGAGTTACTTTGTCTGTTTTGTCTTGCTCAAAAGAAATTTTTGCAGCTACATCACCATTCAGATATTGAATAAAATTATCTACGCTTCCATGTCTTTTACTTAATTTGATAAAATATTCTTCTAACACTTTTAAGGTTTCAACATAAACCTCCATGTTATCGCCTTGAATATTATCTAAATCTTCATATAACTTCTTGTCTCCTGGCGCTTCTTTCCTATGCCATTTAGAAGGATTCTTGTATTGGTCAATCGCCTCTTTTAATAAACCATTTAAAATTTTTACTTTTTCATTATTGACATAAAATTTAAATTCTTTTTTAACATCTGGTTCATTAACGTAAGAAAGTGCATATGTCTTCACTTGCTCTTGCGCAATTTTTCTGTCTTCTGCGATTTTAGCCGCTTTCACTTTTACATCAGCTGCGGATACGCTAACAGTGATGGTTGCAGTGGATGTTTTAGTGGTTGGAGTTGATGTTATTGCATCTTCTGGCGGTGGTGGTGGCGGTGGTAATGAATCTTCACTATCATCGACAAGTACTGGACCAGCGCCATAACTGGCTTGACGAGTTGTAGTTTTTCTATCTTTACTTGCAGTAGAGGTGGTTGCAGTCATTGGCTGAGTTGTGCTGACAAGTGATGAACCAGGACCAACGCCATGACGGGCTTGACGAGTCGTAGTTTTGCTATCTTTGTTTGCAGTAGAAGTAGTAGCTATCATCGGCTGAGTTGTGCTGACAACGGCTACAAGGCCTTCGCTAACAGCTTTAGGTGAATAACTTGCTACACTCTCTTCGAAAGATGATTGATTGATAATGCTATTGCGCATAGTTTGAAGATTGGCAAGTGTTGGCGCGTTATTTGCAACGGCATTTTGTTGGTTCCATTTTCGGAAGTAAGCAGGCAATTCATTGATGACAATACCTAATTCTAGGTTCCATTGTGTAGTGCTTTGTAAAAGATATGCGATAGTTCTTAATGATTGGTATTTTGCAGGGTCTTTGTTAAGAAGTTCTATCATGACGGCATCAGCACGAAGAGAATCATCGCCTGTTTTCATGTCTTTTATTTGCTTACTATCGGATGTGAGCTTGATTGTGCCTGATTTTATTAAGCGTTCTCTTTCAGCTTCCCAAAGTACTGATAGCATCAAAGCCATTTTTTGATAATCTTTACACGACGTTAATTGTTTAAGATCGGGGTATTTTTGGCTATTCGTAGCAGGATCGTTAATATAAGAAGATAATTTTTTAAAACATATTTTCTGATGATCAGCATTACTAATTTTTTTATCGTCCAATAATGGAGTTACAGCTTTTGCATCTATTGAGACTCGGGGACTGACGACTGCGCCAATTAATTCACTGTTGGCACGAGGTGCGATGACGGGATGCTCTTTATCATCAAAAAGTACTGGTGGAGTTCCTGTATATGTTTCTCCATGTTGTACTAATTTAAAATACCAAGGCGCATCTATACCACGGGGTGGATTTGCACCACGAAGGCCAACCGTTTTGAGATCTTCTGGTCGCAGCGACTCATTCCAACGAGCTACTAATGACATGAGACTTGCCATTGTTCTAAGAGTCGTGCTACCAGTGCCTTCTCCATTAATCAGGGATATCATGGCACCATCAAAGTAATAAGAATTTATCTGGCTTTCTGGTATTCTTGAAGGTTTTCCCATCTGTGTTGCCATTTCAGCTAATAGCCCCGAAGTTATACCAGTAATTCTTCCTACCATACTCGTTTTTCGCTCGTCCCAGGCTATTTGCAATTTACGTGCAAAATCCGCGTAATCTTTTGCTTCGAGCAAGGGTTTTAGATCTTTATTGCTTCCTGTATAAACTTGATCAGCAATTAAGAGATATTTCTTTATTTTGTTGAAATATTGTTGTTGCAAGGCTTGGGATGTTTTTGCATCTTTAACTACTGGAGTAGTTAAAGTTAATGATGGTGAACGTTTGACGTCACTCGCTGATAATGGCAATGGTGTTAATGGTTCATTTTTTTCAGATGGTGGTGGAGGCGGTGGCTCAGCCGCATCAATATACTTATCAAGCTCCGCTAGACTAGTAGCAAATCCACTTGATAAGAACTGCTCTTGATTAAGCACGCCGGATCGATATAATTTGACTGATTCTTTTTTTATTAACTGCGAAATTCCTTTATTTTCATCAAAAAAATAATCAGGTAAATCGTATAACACTACACCCATATCTTTATATACACTGGTAGCTTGATCTAGAAGACAAACTACTGTTCTTTCTTTTTGATATCCTGATTGCAAATTACTATTCAGCAGGCTGATCATTGCAATATCAACCGTCACGGGTGAATCGGGATTTTTAGACAAATTACGCGCTCCCGTTATATCAAGAGTTCCTGCCTTAGCTAAAAATTCTTTTCGTGTATCCCAGTATACGGATAATTTAAAAATCAATTCTTGATAATTTTTCGCTGTTAAAAATTCTTTGATATCAGGATCTGTTGCATCTAATGTTTTTAAATAACTTGTTAAGCTACTAAATAAAGCTCTTTCATATTGCTCGCGTGTGTATTGTGTTGGTTTTACTGGTTGAGCTGAAGATATTTGTCTATCTCTGAGACTTGCTTGTGCACGTGGAGCAATGATATTGGTTGATGTCACTGTCAGTTTTAATCCTATTTCTTGAAAAAAACGCGGTAATTCTACTTTGCTATCGGCAAGTGACAGGGTCTTTCGTATACCTGCTTCTTGTAAAAGATAGCCCACTGTCCTGATGAATGTATCGCCTGTTTGTTGATTGATCCAGCGCACCATCGCTATGTCTTCTCCATACTCTTTGGATTCAGCCATCTTGCTTGGATCTGAAGTGTTAGCCAAATCCTTAGGACGCTTAGTAGTCTTATCTTCTGTTATTGTTGCAGAAAAAAATCTTCCTGGTGTTGTTAATTTCGTTCTCGTGTTAGCCCATATCCGAGATAAGGCTAAAATCAATTCCTGGTAATTTGCTGCGGCAACTAAAGGTTTAAATTCAGCTGCGTGTGTGCCTGTTCCATAGACTTTTTGGGCGATTAAGAGATATTTTTTAAATTGATTAAAGTGTTGTTGTTCTAGCTCAGCGGTTGCTGAAGGTGTTTTGTCATCTTTAGGCACAGATGCAGCAGCAGTCATCGTTTTTCTCCTCGAATTGCTGGTTTTTTTTATATATATCATAATTATATCATATAATTTTGAAATCGGCGGGTAAAAATAACATCTTGAAAAAAAAAGAAAAAATGCTAAGTAGGAGATCCCCGCTAAAAGCATGCGGGGATGACGAGAGATGCCTCGCGGGGGCGAGGATAAAAACAGTGTTTTTTACACACGCTCCTGCGAGGTACGTCCCGTCATCCCCGCATGCTTTTAGCGGGGATCTCCTGCTTAAGAATATTAATGCAACAATGCCTTATTGAAAAAGGGGGATTTGTTTTTCCCTGCAAAAATGAATTAATGCTTGAAACAGCGGTAACCGGTGAAAACCATAGTGAGGCCGTGTTCGTTGCAGGCGGCGATGATTTCAGGGTCGCGTAAGGAACCGCCGGGTTGGATGATGGCTGTGATACCGGCTTTGGCGATGAGGTCTATGCTATCGCGAAAAGGGAAGAAAGCATCGGAGGCAAGAATAGCGCCTTGTGTTTTATTGCCCGCTTTGCGAATAGCAATGTCTACTGCATCAACACGGGAAACTTGGCCAGCGCCTACTCCACACGTCACATTATCATTAGCAATAAGAATGGCGTTGGATTTGATATGTTTTACTACTTGCCAAGCAAATAATAATGAATGTAATTCTTGTGCTGTTGGTTTTTTCTCGGTTACCATTTTGAGATCGTTTGTTGTCAAAATCATCGTGTCTTTTTCTTGGATTAACATGCCGCCTTGTATGTGTTTGTATTCGTGACGGGAAATATTTTTTGGGAAATCGCATTGTAGAACACGTAGATTGGGTTTTTTTGCAAAAATAGCTAATGCTTCTTTTGTATAAGCAGGCGCTATTAACACTTCAAAAAAAGTATTTGTAATTTTTTCTGCAAGTATTGTTGTGCATTCGCGATTGAGGGCAATAATACCGCCAAATGCAGATTGTGCATCGGCTTCGTGGGCTTTTGTGAACGCTTGCTCTATCGTATCACCTAATGCAACACCGCATGGGTTTGCGTGTTTGACGATGACACATGCGGGTTCTGAAAATTCTTGTACGCAAGCGCAGGCAGCATCTGCATCAGCGATGTTGTTGTAAGATAACTCTTTGCCTTGATGTTGTATGGCAGCGAGTATGCCTTGTTGATTTTGTGGAAAGCGATAGGCAGCTGCGGCTTGATGGGGATTTTCGCCGTAGCGTAGGGAAAGTATTTTTTCTAATGTGATATTTTTTTGTAGAGGAAATGCGTTGGGTTCTAAATAATTGTGTATCATGCTGTCGTATTGAGCAGTGTGGGCGAAAGCTTTCGTTGCTAATTGTTTGCGGGTATTAAAATCTATGCTTTTTTGTTGTTGTAATTGTGTTGTAACGAATGTGTAATCATTGGGATCAACGATGACGGTGACCCAGCCCATATTTTTAGCAGCGGAACGTAGCATGGTGGGCCCACCTATGTCTATATTTTCAATAGCATCGTCAAATGTCGTGTTGGGTTTTGCGATAGTTGCGGCGAAAGGATATAAATTCACGACGACTAAATCTATCCAGGGAATTTGATGTTGTTCTGCTATGCTTGCGTGTTCATTGCGTAAACCTAGGATACCGCCGTGGATTTTAGGATGTAGGGTTTTGACGCGACCATCCATCATTTCTGGGAATTTTGTGATTTCTGCAATTTCTTTGACGGGGATGTTGGATTCTTTTAATAATTTGCAGGTGCCGCCGGTGGAAATTAATTCGATGTTCATTTGTGCGAGTGATTTCGCAAAATCGACTATGCCGTGTTTGTCGGAGACGGAGATTAGGGCGCGTTTTATTGGCGTATTTTGTTGGTTCATTAAAAAACTCCTTGCATTAATACCTCAATTAAGGCCTCGCCTTCAAGTGTTTGTACGCGTTGTTTTAATGTTTCTACTGTATCGTTGGGTAGGACGGCACATTTTTTTTGGAGCAGTATAGGGCCGGCGTCGATTTGTTCGGTGACTAGGTGGACGGTACAGCCGGTTTCTTTGACGCCGGCGTTTAATACGGCTTCATGTACATTGTTATTGATACCGCCTGCAAATGCGGGTAGCAGTGAGGGATGGACATTGATGATTTTATTCTGCCAATCGTTGATGAAACTTGTTGGTAAAATTTTCATGTAGCCTATGAGAATAATCATATTTATGTTTGCATTTTTGAAAGCGGAGGATAATTTTTGGTGGTAATCTGTTTGTTTGGGATCTAAGTATAATGTTTTTAAATGGTATTCTTTAGCGCGCTGGAGGATGATAGCGTCATGTTTGTTGCTTGCAACTAGGTTAATAGTTGCATTAAGACGATTTGTTTTTATGGCGCTAATCAGTGCTAGCATGTCGGTGCCGCGGGTGGAGCCTAAGATTCCTAAACGTAACATTACCT
>LSTE01000064.1 GCA_001644445.1 Gammaproteobacteria bacterium SCGC AG-212-F23 | reverse complement strand
TTGCTGAAATAAATTATTTTATGTGATAAACATCACTTCTGTTAGGATAGCAGAATTTAACTGGATTTTAAAATGTATTCAGAATTTCCACTAGGCGAAGAAATTTTTTTACTCCCAGGTCCTGCAGGTGATCTTGAGGTGCTGACCACATCGCCTGCAGAAGCCAAAGCAGTTGCTATTATTTGTCACCCGCATCCTTTATTCAGCGGCACTATGCACAATAAAGTCGTTAGCACACTTGCCAAAACCTGCCAAGAATTAGGCCTACGTACAGTACGATTCAATTTCCGTGGTGTCGGCAAGAGCACAGGTACATTTGCTGAAGGCGTGGGAGAGGCAGATGATTTGTTTGCAATTATTCAATGGGTACAACATGTCTGTCCTGCCGAAAAAATTTGGCTCGCTGGATTTTCTTTTGGCGCTGCGGTCAGCATTTATGCCGCAACAAAAATACATGTCGAAAAATTAATTAGCATTGCACCACCCGTCTCCCGTTTTCCCTTGATTAAAAATGCTGTGGTCACTTGTCCTTGGATACTCGTGCAGGGTGATGCGGATGACATTGTTTTAGCAGATGAAGTGTTTGCTTGGATAGAAACATTAACACATAAACCTACAGTGATTCGTATGCTAGGCGTAGGCCATTTTTTTCATGGTCAGTTATTACAATTAAAACAAAAATTAATTGACGCGCAATAGTAGTCTCTTTTCCTCTGGTGGGTGTGGTGTCATCCCGAGCGTAGCGAGGGATCTCCTACTTAAGCAGGAGATCCTTCGCCGCTAAAAACACGGCTCAGGATGACATACGCCCCGCAGGGCATGTCTCGTCATCCCCGCATGCTTTTAGCGGGGATCTCCTGCTTAAGAATATTTATGCAGCAATGCTTGTGAGAGAAAGTACCCGCGGCACGTATGAGAGATATTCTCATCTGTATTTATGAGATTTATATTGCAACAATGGATCTTCTTGCGCGGCGACATCTTTATCTAACGAATAATTCGCAAGCTTCTGCGCTGTTCCCAGAATCTTTTGTGGGATTGTTAATGCTTCTATGCTGTATCTACCTAATATAATATCTATATCACCGGTAGCAATATGTGGCGGATTAGGCAGAGGAATATTTTTGGGATTGTGTATAGAGACTAAATGCTTAAATTGATCTTTCTGCGGGCTAAAGGCCAAGAATAGTCTTAGTTCAAATAAAAGTTGTGGATGCAATGTTTCAGCATCCACCCTGTAGGGTATTTTGTGATCGATAATGATAGTGAGAAACGATTTAGCAGTTTCATGAATGTATTTATGTGGAAATCCGTTTAGTTCAGGTGGATTGGTTTCGCATTGGTTGTTTTTCTTAAATGCCATATAATCATCAATGATAGTGCTATATTTTCTGAATGTTTGCGAATAAGGAATTTGAATTTTTTTGAGGTCGAAAAATTTTGTTAACGATTCTTTAGTAAGATTAGCAGGGAGTTCAGATACTAATCTCGGTAATTCTGTTGCGTCAATTTTTTCCCCATAATTATCTTCCAGTTGTTTATAATTGTTAGTAAGAAATTCAATAAATAGTCTACGATCTGAAATTTTATCTGGTAAATCTTGAATACATATTTCGCGTTTACCTGTTTTCTTGTCGTGTGTTTCAAAAATAGGGGCATCAAATTCTGAGCGACATCCTGGTGGCGGATAAACAATATATTCTATGTCTGCCTTGGTATCTGCTTTGCTTGCTTGAATTTTTGCAACAGCAGCATAATCTCTAAGACGAAGGTTACGGCGGCCTGTGATATAAGATGTGTATGTTAAAGGGTCAAGCTCTGCAGCAGTGTAGGCTTTGAGGACGACATCGGTAGATTTTATATTACGCTCTCTTTGCCATGTTTGTAATTCATTGAGATTTGTGAGCACGGCGGCATCTGTATTCGCTAATTTTTTTTCTGTCATGTGATGGATTCTGTGATCAAGTTTTTTAGTTTCTTCGGGACTGCGAGTTTTGCTGGCTTTCGCATCATTGATAATAGTTGCTATCTCTGCTTTGAGTTGAGTGAATTTTTGTTTTATCTCATCGAGTTGGTCAACAGGTATTGTGTTTTTTGTTTGTTGTGCCAGTGGTAGTGCTGGATTGTCAGATGGTTGTCCTTGTATATCATCAAAGCCTTTTTCGATATTGTCAATTTGTGGCTGTAGTTTTTGGATAACTAAAAATCGAGGATCGTTTATCAGAGATTTAGCAACTTCGCCTTGCACGTTTGTTGCAGCGATGACGCTTTCTTTAAAATCTTTAATAAAGATTTCTAAATTTTTTAATAATGCGCCTCGTGATGGTCTATCAAAAAATACTTTAGCTTGGCCCATGTAGTTTGGAGGTGGCGGTGGTGGTGGAACCACAGGCGGTGGCGCTGCTACAGGGCTAGCTGGTCGAGAAGGTGGTGGCGGTGTTCCTGGCGGTGGCGGACTATCGGGAACTGCTATAGGGCTTGCTGGTTGAGAGGGTGGTGATCCTGAAGGGGATGGTGGTACTGTTGGAGATTCATCAATATCAGTACCAGAAATATCAACAGAAGATACGCTAGACATGCTAGGACGCCGACTACCAGGAGCAGAAGATAACGGTGTGTCTGTTTCTTCTTCGTCAGTGCTCTTTATTTCAATGTTGTTTTGTGTGTTGGGTGGTATGACCAGAGCAGCGGGAATAGGTGAAGTTGAAGTCGTAGCTACGCTTGCAACAGTTGGATTTATTCCTGATGTTGCGATTGTTAATGGTGGTGACGGATTTGTTATTGTTCCTGTAGAAGGAGTGGCTGTGGTAGCCGTTTTTACATCTTTCAAATCTATAGTTGGCGCAGCAGTGCTTGTAGTAGCAGTTGCTGCTGTGCTGGAAGAAGTAGAACTTTTAGTATCGCTTCGGCTACTCATTTTATTTTTGTGATGTTCTTTAAATGGTTGCAAGCCAAAAGCTCTCAACAAAGCATCTCTTTGCACTTCAGTATTATCTTTAAGTAAACTCTTTAATTCACTTGTTGTGGCTTTTTTTATTTCATTACGATTTTCTTCTTTTTTCTTTTCATGTGCATCTCGGTTTATTTTGGATGCAGATGTAGGAGATGGATTCTTGGTGGGATTGGCAAGTGACTGTTGCAGTCGAGGATACTTAGCCATTATAGTATCGAATGCAGTTAAAAAACTATCGGCAATTGGCTTTTTGTGAATTTGTAAATAATATTTTGCTATATCAGCAGGTAGAGGGAGAACTTTTTTTTCCACCGAGGAATCATTAGCAATAGTGTCAATTAGAGCAAATATGAGGGGACTGCTAGTCTTATCTAGTTTTGGAGGATTGTGATAAATGGTATATAAGATTTGCAGCCATAAAGCATAAGTATGAGTTATTTCTGTAGAGAATATCTGGGAAGAAAGAATATTTTTATTATGAAGTTTAGTGTAGATTATTTGTGAAGACGGAGATTGCGGCTGGTCAATGCAATCTACAAAGATTTCTACCAAAGCATCACTTACTTGTAGTTGCTCATTACTGCGCATAGCCACCCCGTTAAGTGTCTGTTTTTAATCTAATAATACATCTCAGGTATTTTCCTGATGACTATGTAAATTATACAACATATTGTATAATTTGGGGGGTTTATTTTACTCCTAAGGCTTAAATCATGACTCCAGCGGAATTGCAGCAAGACCCTGTTTTATTGGAAGTTTTTCTTGCGCTTTATCAAGATGTGAATGGCATGGAAGTATCGGTAGCGGAGCGTGAACGTTTAAAAACAGAGGATTCTTCGTATACTTATGGGGAAATTCAACCTTTGCCTTTTATGGAAGTTTTAGGTATAGCTTATCGGCCTACTGATAAAGTTTTTTATGACTTGGGAGCAGGGGCTGGGAAAGCAGTAATTGCGGCGGCATTATTTTTTGATTGGCAAAAATGTTATGGCATAGAATTTTTACCTGGATTATCTGCGTGTAGTCAACAAGTCAAAAATAAATTACTGACACAATCTGCTGTGAGTGCAGCAAAAAAAGCGTCGGTGGAGTTTGTGCAAGGTGATTTTTTGCAAATAGATTTTTCGGATGCGGATGTGATTTATTTGCATGCGACGACATTTTCAGCAGATTTATGGCAACAATTAATTGTGAAATTAACAACGCTCAAACCCGGTACACGATTTATCACTATCACTAAACGCTTGCCGGAGACTCATTTTCAACTATTGCATGAACAACCTCTGCAAATGACGTGGGGAGAAGCGTCAGCATTTATTTATAACCTCCACAAGTAAGTCCCTTCTCCCCTTGCGGGAGAAGGTGGCGCGCAGCGCCGGATGAGGGGGCACAGCCTTAAATGAGAATAATTCTCAATTGCATTGACATCTCCCCACCCCAAGCGGCATACTTTAGAGCTATGCAACTCAGCCAACTGAAACCCCACAGCAAAGCCCGAATTCTCGCGATCCATCCAGGCGATGCAGCTTATCGCCACCGTTTGCTGGCCATGGGGCTAGTCCCAGGCACTGAATTTGAATTACGGCGCAAAGCGCCATTGGGAGACCCTGTGGAGATCGTTTTACGCGGATTTTCACTGAGTTTACGCCTTAAGGAAGCCGATATTTTGGAAGTGGAAGAGATTCTATGATGACCTTGGCGCTGGCTGGCAATCCTAATAGTGGCAAGACCACCATTTTTAACGCGCTCACTGGTGGCTCACAACAAGTAGGCAATTGGCCAGGGGTTACTGTAGAGCGCAAGAGTGGATTTTTTTCGTGGAAAAACACAGAAATAGAAGTCATCGATTTACCCGGTACTTATGCTGTTAGTTTAGAAACTGCTTCATTAGATGAAAAAATTACATGCGATTTTTTACGACAACAACAAGCCAATGTGATTATTAATGTTGTCGATGCCAGTAATTTAGAGCGTCATTTGTATTTAACATTAGAATTATTAGAAATGAATGTGCCTGTGGTAATTGCGCTTAATATGATGGATGTCGCTGCCAACCGTCATTTGCAAATTGATATTGCACAATTATCACAAAAATTAAATTGTCCTATCGTACCGCTGACTGTAAACAAAAAAAAAGATATTCAGGCGTTAAAAGATGTGATTGTGCAAGTTGCTATGCACTCTGATGAGCATTCGTCGTCCCGCGGATTAATCGCGGGACCCAGTCGCGATGCACTCTGGATCCCGCGGACAAGCCGCGGGACGACGTCCTATTCACAGACAAATTACGGGACGACAGATAGCGAAACGGAAGACGCCGATATTTTATTAGCCGATGCCCGTTATCGTTATATTGATTCAGTGCTTGCCACATGTGTAAAAAAAACAAAAACTCAAAAATTTTCATGGACCGCATGTATAGATACGCTAGTGTTAAATCGATTTCTCGCCATACCGATTTTTCTTTTGGTTATGTATACGATGTTTTTTTTCGCGATTAATATTGGTGGTGCATTCCAAGATTTTTTTGATAAAAGTAGCGAGACATTATTTGTTAGCGGTGTAGATGCTGTCTTAATGCAAATACATACGCCTTCATGGTTAATTAGTATTTTAGCGAACGGTATTGGTAAGGGGATTAATACGACGCTTACTTTTATTCCAGTCATTGGTGCTATGTTTTTCTTTCTCGCGTTTCTCGAAGATTCAGGTTATATGGCGCGCGCTGCGTTTGTGATGGATAAGGGTATGCGTTATTTAGGATTACCAGGTAAATCATTTGTGCCCATGATTGTAGGTTTTGGCTGCAATGTGCCTGCAGTATTAGCAGCGCGTACATTAGATAATAAGCGTGATCGCATTCTTACAGTGATGATGAGTCCGTTTATGTCATGCGGTGCGCGGCTTGCGATTTATGCGGTATTTACTGCGGCATTTTTTGCTAAAGGTGGTCAGAACATTGTTTTTTTCCTGTATTTAACCGGCATTTTACTTGCTTTGTTAACAGGATTGTTGTTGCGAAAAACTTTTTTATCAGGATCGCCTGCGCCCCTTATTATGGAATTGCCGCCGTATCATTTGCCAACATTACGTGCTTTGTGTTTGCATGCTTGGCAACGGTTGAAAAATTTTGTATTTCGTGCGGGTAAATTAATTGTGCCATTGTGTATCGTGTTAGGCATGATACATCCGTGGCTTGCAACGGTTGGGGAATTTGTCACGCCTGTGTTTTCGCCTATGGGTATCCATCAAGATAACTGGCCAGCAACAGTGGGTTTAGTCACAGGCATTTTAGCGAAAGAAGTTGTCGTTGGCACATTAAATAGTTTGTACGCGCAAGTAGGACATTTGAATTTGCAAGTAGAAACCTTTCACTTTTGGGATAGTATGATGGCAGCTGTTGCTTCTATTCCTGCGAATTTGAGCCACTTAGGTGAGGCATTGGCGAATCCAGTGCTCGCGAAAGCACCGCTATCCAGTGTGACACAAGGTGTTTATGGAGAAATGGCGCAACGTTTTGATGGGAAAGTGGGCGCGATTGCTTATTTATTATTTGTGTTATTGTATTTTCCCTGTGTTTCAACCGTTGCTGCGATGACACGAGAATTGAATCGCGGTTGGGCCGTATTTTCTGTGTTATGGACTACAGGTGTAGCTTATGGTGTAGCTGTGAGTTTTTATCAACTCGCAACGATTGTAAGACATCCTTTGTCATCATTGATGTGGATGTTGGGGGTGATGTTAGTGTTTTTAATGATTGTATTCAGTATGCGTTATTACGCAGGAGGACAACATGGGTTTGTTAGACCTCAAAGCCTATATGATGCAGGTTAAAATCACTACGCTTTCACAATTAGCCGCGCATTTTGGTCGCGATATATTTTGCTTGCAGCAAATGCTGCAACATTGGATACAAAAAGGCAAAATCCGTCGCTGCCAAAAAACCGGCGCTTGCGAAAAATGCCAGCAATGCGCTATAGCCGAACGAGAAATCTATGAGTGGGTAGGGGTGTAAGAGTACTTGTTGGGAAACGCAAATCCCCCTTGATCCCCCTTTTTCAAAGGGGGATTTATCTGTCTATCGCAATATCCTAAATTAGTGTAAAACCCTAAAATTTGTTATACTATTAGTAACTAATTTGAGACATTAACCATGGCCTCACAACCAGAATTACTCAAGCCCATCACCGCCCAAATCGTGAATGAACACGCAACCTTGGGGCCTCTCGATTTAAGCCAATATTTTCAAGCAGATATGCCTTTAACATTTCGTGCCGAACTGGACAGTGGAGCGGCCCTACCTAAAGGCTTGATTTGCACTAGCGAAGGTATTATCACCGGTATACCAGCTGTAGATACTACAGGCGATTATCAAGTCATAGTCACAGCAATGAATGATTTAGGCACCGAACAAACCCAATTCAGCTTAAGCATTAAACCTAGCCTAGCTTCCCAAGAATCTGCAAAATTACGCGATAACAAATCCAAAATCTGGGAAGCCTTAAGCCAAGGTATATCCCCTATTGATTTAGAAGAAATACTTGCGCTCCCATTAACAGCCGTCGAAATTTATTATCTAGTGCAACAATTCGCAACCTTAACCATCTGGGATGCGTACAACTTAGATGTGCCTAATGAAAAACAATTATTAACATTGGAAGGCAGCAGTCCTCATTTTAATGTTTATGATCGCGGCTGTTGTTTAGTCGCATCACCTAAAGATTTATTTTCCCATGAACGTACATTGGAAGATGCATTAAAAACAGCAAGAGCCATGATACGCGAAGCGTATAAACGCGGTTGGACGATTGAATTAGTTGGCTTTGATAAAATGATGCGTGCTGCTTGGGTAGAAGCGCAATTGTTAGGAAATAAATTAGGTAAGCCATTAGAAATTTTACACTATAACCCGCGACAAGCTGATGTGCGGACTTATAACTCCCAGGTCGAAGCTAGACGGATGGCTGCGCCTGGATTGCAAAATGATTAGAGAGAGATAATTTATGCCAGTGTCTTATGCAGATGTAAAAGCCGCGTTGACTGAGTTGCATACTAAGCGCGAACAAGTAAAAAACAGTGGTATGTATCAAGACATTGCTGCTTTCGAAACAGATCAATCGCAGTATGATAAAAAAGACAGCGCAAGCAATGCATATGTTTCATCATTAAAAACAACCATTGAAAACATGCGGGCTAAAGTGCATGAGTATGGAATGACTTTCCCACCTCCCGATCCCGCCACGCCTCCCCATCCTGATCGCGCTTTTATTACAAGGATTAATGCTAGGTTAGACGACCTTGATCGAATGTGTGGGCAGGTATACAGAGAGCCTGATCGTTTTGTTGGAGCTGCATATGAGACGGCGTTAAGAAAGCTTAGCGCTTCGGTCAACGCGCTAGAGGGTGACGATGATGTAAAAACTTCTTTGCAAAGCGAGATGCAAAATTTGAAAGCGGACGCGCTTAAAAAAGAAGCCGATCGTATCAAGACTTCTTTAGAAGGACAGCTTCTAAATGACAGATATCATTCTTTGGCTTATGAAGCCGCATTAGCGGCAGAAAATGTTAGGTTTTTTACGCATCGAGAACGTTTGGCAGAGAAACCAGTGGGTACTGTAACACCTGTTGATCAAAGTGCACGTACAAGCGTGAAAAAATTTGTTGAAGAGTTGGATGAGCTTGCTAAAAGAGGTGATTCTGTTGTTTTGAAACTAGGAATGAATGATAACGATGCTGTAGTCCATAATCCTGACGGTTCTTTTAGTCTTCCCTCTTCAAATCATGTTAATTTTGACGCGGTCGCGAGTGCGGCGCTTGATGTTATTAAATATAAAAACCTGGCTAACGAGAAACAAGCTATTCCTCCCAGTATTACTTTCGAAGTTGATAAGTTAAATCCGGACTGGGAAGGATTGAAGCGCTTAATGAAGCTCGCAACAGACAAACAAATGCAAATCAAATTACATCCTGAAACCTTGCTTGCGTTAGAGAAATTGCAAACGGGTAAAGATCCTAGCTGGTTAGCAAGAAAACTCGAAACGAGTGCGGCATTGGCTCATCAAATTTTAAAATTGTATAAAGAAAATAAAGATGAAGTAAGTAAGTTTGAAAATTTTTATAAAGAGTTGATTGCTCACGGAGCACCTGGTGTAGGAGGTGCGACAAGACAAAAAGCTTTTGAAGAAGAAAGACAACAAGCTGTCAAGCAATTGGAAGAATCTGAAGTTGCTGCTGAACAAAAAAGACAATTTCATGGTCACGATAAAAGTTTAAAGGAGGCAACTGACGCATTAAAGGGGGCAGCTCTTCCTGTTCCAGAGCAGACAATACGTGAAGCACTTGCTGTATTGGATAAAGCAGTCTTGTACTGTGAAAATACAACCCATCCTAATGCTACAGCCAATTTAACAGATAAACTGACTGCTTTACATCGTGAATTAGAAGATAAACTCTTTGAGGAACGAGATTCTACGGGTAATCTATTAGCTTATCGAGCAGCGAATTATGCGGACACTAGTGCTCATGTTGATTCATTGGCAAAAATGGCTAATGTTTTTGATGGTATTCACAATGAGATAACAAATAATCTGCACATCGCACTCGCCCCTCCAAGAGCGCCAGATGTACCTGCCGGCCCTGCTCCGTCGTGATGTCTTGATTTCAAAATTGTTGAATAATTCAGGCCTTCGGCCTGAATTATTTGATAACGTTTCTGCAAGAGAGCTGAAAATTATTTCTGATCCAATTTTTTCTTCAAGATATCATTTAACTGCTGTGGATTCATCTTTCCACCCGATGCTTTCATCGCTTGACCGACAAAGTAACCGAATAATTTATCTTTACCACTGCGATAATCAGCCACTTGCCCTGGATTGTCAGCGAGAATTTTATCAATCAACTGCTCAATCGCACTGGTATCAGTGACTTGTTTCAAACCATGTTTTTCAATGATGTGATCGACATCACCTTCTTTGTTCCACATAGCTTCAAAAACAGTTTTCGCAATCTTTCCTGAAATAGTATTATCTGCAATACGTTGAATCAATTTTCCTAATTGTTCAGCAGACACAGGACTTGCATCAATATCTAAGTCATTTTTATTTAATGCCGCCGATAATTCGCCCATAATCCAATTGGCAGCCAGTTTGGCATTGCCCGATACCTTGACTACAGTTTCAAAATAATCTGCCATAGCGCGGCTGCTTACCATGACGGTTGCATCATAAACGCTGAGTTGATAAGTATCCATAAAGCGCTGACGTTTTTGTACGGGTAATTCGGGTAAATTTTTACGAATAGTTTCGATGAATTCATCAGAAATGACTAAGGGTAATAAATCAGGATCCGGAAAATAACGGTAATCATTTGCTTCTTCTTTGCTGCGCATAGGTCGTGTTTCATTTTTCGCAGGATCGTATAATCGTGTTTGTTGTATCACCTTGTCGCCGCTTTCAATTAAAGCAATTTGTCGTTCTACCTCATAATTAATCGCGCGTTCAATATAGCGAAAAGAATTAATATTTTTTAGTTCGGTACGTGTTCCTAATTTAGATTCGCCTTTTTTGCGCACTGAAACGTTAGCATCACAACGAAAAGAACCCTCTTGCATATTGCCATCGCAAATATCCAAATAACGCACTAAAGAATGTAGCGCTTTTAAATACTCAATCGCTTCTTTGGCAGAGCGCATATCCGGTTCAGAAACAATTTCTAATAAAGGTGTTCCCGCGCGATTTAAATCGATGCCTGAAAAACCGTCGAAATCTTCGTGTAACGACTTTCCTGCATCTTCTTCTAAGTGTGCACGCGTAATATGAATGCGTTTGCTAGTGCCATCACTTAAAGGAATATCCAAATAACCTTGTTTGACAATGGGTAATTCGTATTGGCTGATTTGATAGCCTTTAGGTAAATCGGGATAAAAATAATTTTTGCGTGCAAACACGGATGTTTTAGCAATTTCTGCATTAATACCCAATCCTAATTTAATCGCCATTTGCACAACAGATTTATTTAACACAGGCAATACACCGGGATAGCCTAAATCAATAATACAAGCTTGTGTGTTAGGTTCCGCACCAAATGCAGTCGATGCGCCTGAAAAAATTTTACTGTGAGTTGCTAATTGCGCATGAACTTCAAGACCAATCACTGTTTCCCATTCCATTTAAAAACCCTCCGGCGATTTAGTATGCCAATCTGTGACTTGTTGGAAACGATGTGCTGCATTTAATAAGCGGGGTTCTGTGAAATAATTACCAACGAGTTGCAAACCAATAGGTAAGTTTTTCACAAAACCTGCTGGAATAGAAATACCTGGTAAGCCTGCAAGATTGACTGCAATCGTATAAATATCCGATAAATACATGCTAATAGGATCATCTGTTTTTTCGCCTAATTTAAACGCGGGTGAAGGAGAGGTGGGCCCTAAAATTAAATCAACTTGTTTGAATGCTTCCATATAATCGTTTTGAATGAGGCGGCGGATTTTTTGTGCTTTTAAATAATAAGCATCATAGTAACCTGCAGATAATGCATACGTTCCAATCATAATACGGCGTTTTACTTCATTACCAAAGCCTTCACTGCGCGAACGTTTGTAAAGGTCTTCTAAATTTTCTGGATTTTGGCAGCGGTAACCGTAACGTACGCCATCAAAACGTGCAAGATTCGAAGAACATTCGGCTGGCGCTACCACATAATAAGCAGGAATCGACAATGCTGTGTTGGGTAGGCTGATTTCAACTAATTTAGCGCCTAGTT
>LSTE01000063.1 GCA_001644445.1 Gammaproteobacteria bacterium SCGC AG-212-F23 | reverse complement strand
ACAAGCAGACTCAAATTCAATATCCCCAACAATACTTTCATCCTCTAGTCGGTTAATGCCTACATCAATGACAGTGGCATTTTCTTTGATCCATTCGCTTTTAATCACATCGGGTTTGCCAATAGCGGCAATTAAAATATCTGCTTGCTTTACATGCTGACTAAGGTCTTCGGTAAAGCGGTGACATATTGTAACCGTTGCCCCAGCCGTGAGTAGCTCCAATGCCATAGGCCTGCCTACAATATTAGAGGCGCCGATGATGACTGCATGTTTTTTTTTGTAAGGTTGTTGAATACTATCTAGTAATGTCATGATTCCATAAGGCGTGCAAGGCCGTAGAGCAGGGCGGCGTTGAGCAAGCCTGCCTAAATTAAAAGGATGGAAACCATCTACATCTTTATCAGGATGAATCACCTCTAAAAGATCATCTGGATTTAAATGCTTAGGCAAAGGTAGTTGTAATAAAATACCATCGATCTGAGAATCGTGATTCAATTGTTCGATTAAAGCAATTAATTCTTTTTGTGAAATAGCAGCGCTAAGTTTATGCAAAATAGAGTGAATACCTGCTTCCTCAGAAGCGCGTTGTTTATTACGGACATAGACAGTTGAAGCAGGATCATCGCCCACCAGAATAACAGCCAACGCAGGCGCGCGTGATTTTTTACCGTTGTTAGAAAGTTCGCTGCGGATTTCCGCGCGGATTTTTTCTGCAAGTTTTTTACCATCAAGAATGTGAGTTGTCATGCAAGGATTCTACATTTAAATCTGAATTGACGAAAGCCCTGCTCGCGGGTATGATTCAACCCCTTAAGAGAATGGGAAACGGGGTATAGCGCAGTCTGGTAGCGCGCCTGCTTTGGGAGCAGGATGTCGGGGGTTCAAATCCCTCTACCCCGACCATAATGCCTGATATATACTCCAATTTTATCCTTCGCGCCTGTAGCTCATTTGGATAGAGCATCGGCCTTCTAAGCCGAGGGTAACAGGTTCGAATCCTGTCAGGCGCGCCATTTGAAGATTCCGAAATGGTGGACGTAGCTCAGTTGGTAGAGCCCCGGATTGTGATTCCGGTTGTCGTGGGTTCGATCCCCATCGTTCACCCCAGTTTATCACGGGCCGTTAGCTCAGTTGGTAGAGCAGCTGACTCTTAATCAGCGGGTCGTTGGTTCGATCCCAACACGGCCCATCAATTATAGCAATCTTATCTGAACTTAGTATCATATAGCATAAGGTTACGTAAGATTTATATAAACGATTTTTTTCTGTAAAAACTAGTGTTAAGATCGTTCCTCTTATATGGTTAATAAATACGCGAATGTGGCGGAACTGGTAGACGCGCTGGATTTAGGTTCCAGTGGGGTAACCCGTGAGAGTTCGAGTCTCTCCTTTCGCACCACCCAACAGTTAGTATATAATGGAGCCTTAGAGGGGTTTCCCTCAGGCTAAGTTGTTATTTTTAGAGGAATTTATGCAAGTATCAGTGGAGTCACCCAGTAAAACAAAAAGGCAGATGACAGTTATTGTTCCAGCAGAAACAGTGGATCAAGTCTATAAAACCCGATTACAAAAATTATCCAAAACCGTCAAAATGGATGGTTTCCGTCCTGGAAAAGTTCCTGTTGAAAAAATTCAGCGACAGTATGGTGATTCCTTGCACGAAGAAACATTGCAAGAAGTCATCCAATCTTCTCTTTACAATGCATTGGCACAAGAAAAATTACATCCAGTCAGCCAACCACAGATCAATCCAAAGAATGCCTTATTAGGTCAACCGCTAGAGTATGTGGCAGTTTTTGATATAGCGCCACAGATTGATCAAGTTGTTTTTAACGCAGATCAAATTGAAAAACGTGTTGCAGTTATTGATGAAGCAGACATTGATCGTGTGATCGAACATTTGCGTCAACAACATGCAACATGGAAACCGATTACAACACCTGCAGAATTAAATGATAAAGCCGTGATTGATTTTGCAGGTTCTTTGGATAAAATTGCATTCGAAGGCGGCACTGCCAAAGATTATCCTATTGTTTTAGGCAGCAAGACCATGATTCCAGGTTTCGAAGAACAAATCGTAGGTTTAAAAGCCGGTACTGAAACTGAAATCAACGTCACATTCCCAGAAAATTATTTTTCTAAAAATGTAGCAGGTAAAGTAGTGCAGTTTGCTATTACTGTTAAAAAGGTTTTGCGTCCTGAATATCCTACATTAGATGAATCTTTAATTAAAAAATTAGGTGGGCGCAGCGGTAAATTAGATGATTTGCGCAATGAAATTCGTAAAAATCTAGAGCGTGAATTGCAGCGCGTTATTCAAGCTGAATTAAAAGAAAAAGTGTTAGAAATATTAATCAAACAAAATCCAATCACCGATATTCCACAAGCCATGTTAGATAGAGAGGCAGCTCGCATTCACGATTATATGCATCCACAACATCATGGTCATGCGCATGAGCACACAGCGCAAGAACAAGCTGTATTTGCAACGGCAGCGCAAAGAAATCTAACCGTAGGCCTTTTGCTAGGCCATTTGATTAAGCAACATCAAATTGTAGCAACACGCGAAAAAATTTCTGAACACGTTGCGACCCTGGCCTCTGTTTATGAAGATACAGAAGCTGCAACAAAATGGCTGTTGCAAGATAAACAAAGTCGCGCAGAAATTGAAATGCACGTCTTAGAAAATCAACTCATAGCAAAACTGTTAGAATCAGTTAAAATCAAAGAAGTTTCTGTCAGTTATAATGAATTAATGAATAAAGGAATGAAACAAGATGGATAACAGCAATATTAATGACATTGTCAATTCAAATCTCGTTCCCATTGTTGTCGAACAAACGGCTAGAGGTGAGCGATCTTTTGATATTTTTTCACGACTATTAAAAGATAGACTGATCTTTATCATTGGACCTATTGATGATGTTGTATCTAATCTTGTTGTTGCGCAATTATTATTTCTGGAATCAGAAAATCCAGATAAAGATATTTCACTTTATATTAATTCACCCGGCGGTGTCGTTACCGCAGGTCTTGCTGTCTATGACACTATGCAATTTATCAGACCTGATGTTAGCACTATTTGTCTCGGACAAGCCGCAAGCATGGGTGCTTTATTGCTTGCAGGCGGTGCTGCTGGCAAACGTCATTGTTTGCCAAATGCGCGCGTCATGATTCACCAGCCTTTAGGCGGCGTACAAGGCCAGGCCTCTGATATCGCAATCCACGCAGAGGAAACTCTAAAAATCCGCACCCGCTTGAACAAAATCTTAGCTAAACACACAGGCCAGCCAGAAGAAACAATTGGCAAAGATACAGATAGAGATAATTTTATGAGCGCAGAAAGAGCGCTGGAATACGGTCTCATTGATAAAATTATTGAACATAGAAAGACCAGTCAGACAAAAAAAGAAAAAGATAAAGATAAGTAAACTTGATTTTTAAAAAATAGGACCCATTATTAACAAAGCCACACATAAAAAAGATTAAAAATTAAATAGTGGGGATAAAGCGTCAGTGGAGTTGGGTATGTTCGGAGTACAATCGGGAAAGCAGGCATGGATGCCTGCTTTAGGAAAAACAGGCCAGGGACTGGCCTTTTTTTCCGACCGATTGTGCGGAGAGCATACCCAACTCCACTGACGATTTATCCCCCACATTTTAAAAGAGGTAAAACCAAAGTGCTACATTGTTCTTTCTGCGGCAAAAGCCAAAACGAAGTACGCAAATTAATAGCGGGCCCGTCAGTCTACGTCTGCGATGAATGCGTTGTTTTATGCAATGATATTATCAGCGAAGAAACACGCCAAAAACAAACTACAACAGAACCATTCAAACTACCAACCCCTAAAGAAATCATGCAAAGCCTAGATGAATACGTGATCGGTCAATCCTGCGCGAAAAAAAATCTGGCGGTTGCGGTATACAATCACTACAAACGATTACGCAGTCAAAGCAAAAAAGACAACGATGTCGAATTGAAAAAAAGTAATATTTTATTGATAGGTCCAACCGGTAGCGGTAAAACATTATTAGCCGAAACCTTAGCAAAATTATTAAACGTCCCCTTCGTGATCGCCGACGCAACTACTTTGACAGAAGCAGGCTATGTAGGTGAAGACGTAGAAAACATTATTCAAAAACTTTTACAAAAAGCCGATTACGATGTAGCCAAAGCACAAACGGGAATAGTCTATATCGATGAAATCGATAAAATTTCCAGAAAATCAGAAAATCCTTCCATTACCCGTGATGTTTCCGGAGAAGGTGTGCAGCAAGCTTTGTTAAAGTTAATTGAAGGAACGATTGCCTCAGTGCCGCCACAAGGAGGGCGTAAACATCCACAACAAGAATTCGTACAAATCGATACAAAACATATTTTATTTATTTGCGGTGGCGCATTTGCCGGCTTAGAAAAAGTCATACAACAGCGCACCGAAAAATCCGGTATTGGTTTCTCAGCCGAAATTTTTAGTAAAGATGATTCACGTGCGCTTAGCCAATTGTTTGCAGATATTGAACCACCTGATTTGTTGCGTTATGGTTTGATTCCAGAGTTAATTGGTCGATTGCCTGTGATTGCAACATTAGAAGAATTAGACAAAGAAGCTTTGATAAAAATTTTAATCGAGCCTAAAAATGCTTTAGTCAAACAATACAAAAAACTTTTTGAAATGGAAAACGCTTCCCTAGAATTTAGAGAAGAAGCGCTAGAGGCAATTGCAACTGCATGTGTCGAAAAGAAAACGGGTGCACGTGGTCTACGCTCTATTCTTGAAAAAGCACTTTTAAATATCATGTATGAACTTCCTTCCATGAAAAATGTGTCAAGCGTCATTGTCGATGAAGCCGTTATTAAAGCGAAAGCAGAGCCTAAAATTGTCTACGCATCAGTGCAGGAACCTATAGCGGTATCGACAGATTAGCCAAAAAGGCCTATGATGAAGGTGAGGATATTACGATGGGCAAAAGAGGAGGTTCCACGATGAGTTCGAAACAAAATGACAAAAAAATCACTGTTCCTGTCCTGCCTTTACGCGATGTCGTCGTTTACCCATATATGGTTGTTCCCTTATTCGTAGGCCGAGATCGTTCTATCAAAGCGCTAGAAGTGGCTATGGCCGCCGATAAACAAATTTTAGTTTCTACCCAAAAGAAAGCCGTTGAAGATCAACCCACCGAAGAAGGCATTTACGAAGTAGGGACCTTAGCGACCGTGTTACAATTATTAAAATTGCCAGACGGTACGGTGAAAGTTTTGATTGAAGGCGTGAAAAGGGCAAAGATTATTCGTTTTATCAGCCATCAAGAATATTTTTTAGCAGATGTAGAAACCATAGAAGATACAAATTTAACTTCCCGCGAAGTTGATATTTTAATTCGTTCATTGAAATCGCAATTCGAACAATATGTGAAATTAAACCGTAAAATACCAGCAGAAATCCTTGCATCTGTACTTGCTATTGAGGATGGTGGTCGACTTGCGGATGCTATCGCTGCTCATTTAGGCATTAAACTAGAAGAAAAACAAAAGTTACTTGAGAACGCTGATTTAGGTAAACGCCTAGAAAAACTCGTAGGCATTATGGAATCTGAAATTGATTTGCTGCAAGTTGAAAAACGTATACGCGGTCGTGTTAAACGCCAAATGGAAAAAACCCAACGCGAATATTATTTAAATGAACAAATGAAAGCAATTCAAAAAGAACTAGGCGATTTAGAAGATTCTCCTAATGAATTAGAATCATTAGCAAAACGCATTGAAAACGCCGGCATGAACGAAGAAGCTAAAACAAAATGCAAAAACGAATTAAGTAAATTAAAATTAATGTCACCTATGTCTGCAGAGGCAACGGTGTCACGTAATTATTTAGATTGGATGTTGGCATTACCCTGGAAAAACCGTTCCGTATTGCGTGCTGATCTAGCAGAAGCAGAGAAAATTTTAGAAGATGAACACTACGGCTTAAAAGAAGTCAAAGAACGTATTCTAGAATATCTGGCAGTACAACAACGCGTTAAAAAACTCAAAGGACCTATTTTATGTTTAGTAGGCCCACCGGGTGTTGGAAAAACATCATTGGGTCAGTCGATTGCACATGCTACAGGACGCAAATTTATTCGTATGTCGTTAGGTGGTGTACGTGATGAAGCAGAAATTCGTGGCCATAGACGTACCTACATTGGTGCTTTGCCCGGGAAAATTTTGCAAAAGATTTCGAAAACCGATGTTTGTAATCCGTTTTTCTTGTTAGATGAAATTGATAAAATGTCTATGGATTTTCGTGGTGATCCTGCTTCTGCATTGTTAGAAGTATTAGATCCAGAACAAAATCATGCATTCAACGATCATTATTTAGAAGTCGATTATGATTTATCTGATGTGATGTTTGTCGCTACGGCGAATACATTAGAAATCCCTCATGCTTTATTAGATCGTATGGAAATTATTCGTATCCCAGGCTACACGGAAGATGAAAAAATTAAAATCGCACTCAAACATTTAATTCCAAAACAATTAGAGCAAAATGGTTTAAAACCAACAGAAATTGAAATTCCTGAGGCGATTGTTCAGTATATTGTTCGCTACTATACGCGTGAAGCGGGTGTGCGTAGTCTTGAACGAGAAGTTTCTAAAATTTGCCGCAAAGTAGTTAAAGAAGTTTTATTGCACGTTAAAAGTAATAAAACGAAAAAACTACGCGTTGAAATTTCACACATCGAAAAATATTTAGGTGTGCGACGTTATCGTTATGATATTGCCGAAGAAAAAGACCAAATTGGTCAAGTAAAAGGTTTAGCTTGGACAGAAGTCGGTGGCGAATTGCTGAGCATTGAAGCGGTTACTTTACCTGGTAAAGGGAAAGCTACTTACACCGGTCAGTTAGGTGAAGTCATGCAAGAATCGATACAAGCTGCTATGACCGTGGTGCGTTCACGCTCAGATTTCTTAGGCATCAACAAAAACTTTTTTGAAAAACATGATATTCATATTCATGTGCCGGAAGGTGCAACACCTAAAGATGGTCCAAGTGCTGGCATTAGCATGTGCACTGCCTTGGTTTCAGTACTGACCCATATTCCAGTGCGTGCAGACACTGCCATGACGGGTGAGATTACTCTGCGTGGTGAAGTTTTGCCTGTTGGTGGTATTAAAGAAAAATTGCTTGCCGCTCACCGTGGCAGTATCAAAAACGTCATCATTCCAGCAGAAAATCTCAAAGATTTGAAAGAGATACCAGACAACATTAAAAAAGATTTGAATATCCATTCGGTGCAATGGATTGATGAAGTGTTGACCTATGCTTTGCAAGGTTATCCACAACGTCTTGCGAAGAAGGGTAAAAAGAGCAAGAGCATACTACCTATCGTTGCGAAGAAGTTACGTAAAGGCGATAAAAGCGATAGAGCAAGAGCGCATTAAAAAACAAATCTCCCTTTGATCCTTCTTTTTCAAAGGGGGAAAGTTTTATGTCATCCCGAGCGTAGCGAGGGATCTCGCTCTAATCAGGAGATCCTTCACCGCAAAAAGCGCGGTTCAGGATGACACAGAGTTTTCCCCCTTTGAAAAAGAGGGATCAAAGGGGGATTTATCAAAGTTTAATGAAACTTTTATTTGACATCAGTTTCCCGCATGGTATAAATCACAATTCGCTGCAAAGTCATCAGCATGCCAGTTACATACTCGCTATTAAATATAGGGGACACAATGAATAGATCAGAATTGATTGATTTGATTTCAGAAAAAGCCGAACTTACAAAAGCGGCTGCAGAGCGCGCACTAGGTGCGTTTTTGGATGCCATTACATTGTCGTTAAAAAAAGATGAACCTGTTGTTTTGGTTAATTTTGGTACTTTTGTGGTAAGACAGCGCGCTGCACGCAAAGGCCGCAATCCACAAACAGGCGCTGAAATCAAAATCAACGCAGCAAAAGTCGTAGGCTTCAAAGCAGGTAAAGCACTCAAAGAAGCAGTGAAGGAGAAAGAATAAGTTGAGTAATGTGTCATCCCGAGCGTAGCGAGGGATCTCCTGCTAAGCAGGAGATCCTTCACCGCAAAAAACGCGGTTCAGGATGACACGTAAGAACATACCGGGTGCTTAGCTCAGCTGGGAGAGCATCGCCCTTACAAGGCGAGGGTCGTGGGTTCGAACCCCTCAGCACCCACCAGGTTTATAGTGTCAAAAGAGTTGTATGGAGTGGTAGTTCAGTTGGTTAGAATACCGGCCTGTCACGTCGGGGGTCGCGGGTTCGAGTCCCGTCCACTCCGCCATTTATGCGGGCGTATCGTTAACATTTAAGGTACGCTTGTAATTTTAAAACACATTGAGAAAACAGTCTTATGCTACAAAGCATTCGTGAGCATACACAAGGTTGGTTTGCCGGAATCGTTATTTCTTTGCTGATTCTTTCTTTCGCTTTATGGGGGATCCATAGTTATTTAGGCGGATCTGGCAGTTCTACCGTCGTTGCCAAGGTCAATGGTGTTGCCATTACCAAAGACCAATATGCGATGGCTTATGAACGCTTACGTAGGCAATTGCAAATGCAACTCAGTTCCAATTACGCTATGCCTGAAGATGCAGAAATGAAATTAAAACATAATGCCTTACAAACATTGATCGAAATTCAAGTATTAAAACAAGCTTCTGTGGAACAAGGTTATCGAGTTTCTTCTGAGCAAGTGGATAATTATCTAGAAAATATGCAAGAGTTTAGAGTCAACGGACAGTTTTCTGTCGATCGTTTTCAACAAGTGATTGCAACAACTTTATATAACCCACAGGATTTTCTCGAATTAATTAAAACCAGTTTATTGATTGAGCAACCGCGCTTAGGTTTAATTTTTACAGCATTTGCTTTGCCTGATGAGATTAAGCAAGCGATTGCATTGATTAATCAAGACCGCGATGTGATTTATGCGACGTTGCCAGTGAGTCAATTTTTAAAAGAAACGATTGTCATCCCTGATGATCAAATTGCAGCTTATTATCGTGCGCATGAGCAAGATTTTAAAACGCTGGAACAAGTGAGTGTTGCTTACGTAGAGTTATCCATTAAAAATTTAATACAAGACATGCATCCTACTGAGCAAGCGCTTAAAACTTTTTATGCGGACAATACAGGTTTATTCACTCAAGCGATGCAATGGAAATTGGAAAGTATTTTAGTCCCTGTGAAAGATAGTGCAACAGATGCAGAAGTAAAAACCGCAGAAACAGCAGCAAAAGATCTTGCGCAGCAATTACTACAAGGCAAAACAGTCAAAAGTTTTGAACACCAATATCCTGCCGTACCTATGACACAAGCATTAAGTGGTTGGGTTACTATTAACAAAGTGCCTGCTGTATTACAGAAAAATATTTTAGCTTTAAATACGCATAATCAAGTCATAATGCCAGTACGTATCCAACAAGGTTTCTTGATTGTGAAAGCCGTTGATTTTAAAGATGCGGTCGTGCAACCCTTTAATACTGTCAAAGCAAAAGTCCAAGAAGCTTTATTGCGTCAACAAGCCGAAGAAAAATTTGCTAACCTTAAAGAGCAGTTAGCGAATATTACTTATGAACATCCTGATTCTTTAGCACCTGCGGCTAAATTATTAGGCGTGCCTGTGGAAACCAGTGAATTATTTTCCAAAGACAAAGGCGGTAAAGATATTTCAGCGAATAGCAAGATTCGTGATGCGGCATTTAGCAATGAAGTATTGAATTTGCAAAACAACAGTGATCTTATCGTGATGACAACCGATTCTATCATTGTGTTACGCGTGAAATCACACGCACCGGCAACGCTGCTTTCTTTGCAATCGGTGAGCAAACAAATTCAAGATAAATTGAAATACACTGCTGCTGACAATAAGGCGCAACAACAAGCTCAAGAAATTGTTGCGAAATTACAAAAAGGCGCGAGTTTAGAGGAAATGGCCAAAGCTTATCATCTGACTTGGAATACAGCGGGTTATTTAGGACGTCATTCTAATAAAGTTAGTTCTTCTGTTTTAGAAACTGCTTTTATGTTGCCAAAACCTGAGGCTAGCAAAATGACTTACGGTGTAGCTAAAGAACCCTCCGCTTACGCAGTTGTCACATTGCGCGGTGTCAAAGAGGGCGATATCAACAGTAACAAAGATCAATATGAAGTGTTCGCCGAACAAGTCCAAGGTTCCGAAGGTTTATTAGAATACGAACTTTTCAAACAAAGTCTAGTCCATCAAGCCAAAGTAGTTGTCGAAGCAAACAACGGCGCTGCTTAACCCACTAGTCGCTTGCCCTCACCCCAACCCTCTCCCGCTGGAAATATATAGTATTTTTCATTGTTACAGCGGCGGGAGAGGGAGGTTGTTTTGCAATAGCTTTCCTGTATTGCTTCCAAATTTATCCCAAAGCTATCGCAGAAAAGTCTCCCTCTCCCGCCGCGAAGGTGGTGATAAATAAACTGAACTTCACAGCGGGAGAGGGTTGGGGTGAGGGTAGACTATTCTGCTTGAAGAAAACGCGTGGGATTTATTTGGGTGCTACATTTGTGAAATTAATACCGCTATCTGGTGCAGAATCTTTTTCTTTAGTTTTTCTATCATCGTTTTTTGTTTCAAAATACGCAATCGTTGGCAGAGAACTTGCTGTGGTAGCAATGCTAGGTGTCGTAACTGTTGTTGGTACGTTAAAATTAAATGTTTTGCCCACAGCGGCAGTTTTAGCGTCGATGTCTGAAACAGGTGCTGCGTTTCTAGGTGAAAAAGGATTTGCTACGCAAACATTATATTTCATTATTAATGTTTCTAAAAATTCTCTTGCAACAGCATTTAAATTTTTTAATCGTTCTTGCTGAATTAAAATATTAGTAGGAGCTGATGTGGCATAGTTTTCTAGTGTTTGTATGGTTGTTGTTTTTTCTCTATTGTGATCGGGATCCCATTTGCCGGTTGTGAAAAATGTTTTTGCAATCACATCCGTATCAATATAGTCAAACATGGCGAAATCAGAAGTGTACATGACAGTTGGTAATTGCATATTGGCAAGTCCTACCACCGTACTACCATAATGTTCGTGAGTTAAAGTATGATAACCGCCGCTGCGTGGAGTAAATAATAATATTTGTCCGTTAGGGCCTACGAACATTTCGCCTGCGGCACTTACATCCGAAGAGTTTGCTGACAATCCTGCCCACGCGAGTGTGGCACCATGCGCAGATTTATCAAGCGCACAGCGCATAGCAATAAAATTTCCGCCTTGTGTTTGGATAAACGAATAAAAACCAGGTGGAATGTTTTCAGGTAATTTATCGTCTCTGGCATTGCTCCAATGTGTTTTATAACCATTGGATTTGGTATTATCTGATGAAAATGCGATGATGAAGCCTATAGTGTTACCGTTGCTAGGTGCTTTAATGGCGCCACGTTTTTTTGCATGTTGTTCCAAGCTGTTGATTTCTAGTTTTGCTCGGACGTGTTTGGGGATATGTGAAAACACGGCTATACTCCTCGGTTTCTATTTTGTGTGCATTGAGTATAGACGCTAAATGAGATTTTGCTGGCGGGGATGTGTTAACTAATTGATTTTTATAGAGTTGTTTTTTTACGTAATTTCACAATATAAGAGAAAAGATCCACAACACGATTTACACCTTGCGTATGTTCTGCAATATCAATTGCAATTTTACCTTGCTGAGGAGTGACAATACCCATGAAATAAACTACATGGTTCTCTGTTACTACTTTAATTTCTGCGGCATTAATGGCTTCAGCGGTCATGAGTTGCGAACTAATTTTAGTAGCAATCCACATATCTTCCATGCGTGTCAGTGTAGTCGTTGCTCTATCTATTGTGGTGTAATTATAAATAGTTTCTACATCAGAGATATTTTTCACATAAGCAGTCAGTTGTTGTCTTAATGTGTTAGAGGAAATTTGGCCTGTGAGTAATAATTCGTTATTGAATGTGTTGACTTGAATGTGGAAATCTTTGTAAGGGCTACGATCTAGTTGCA
>LSTE01000062.1 GCA_001644445.1 Gammaproteobacteria bacterium SCGC AG-212-F23 | reverse complement strand
ACACCGTACAAGAAGGGACTGCTGTGTAGAACGTTATAAGGAACATTCAAATGACAATAAAATTATTTTTTACCTGTTTATTCATGATAACACTTTCTAGCTGCGTAGACATTGCTGTTTGGTCCACACCGCCTAAACGTGCAGAAACATCGCATACTGCGCTTGCAATGCACGCGGAAAAATATTTTTGGCAAACCCTGCACCAGGGGCGCTATAATAATATTCCCGAAACTGACCGTTTGCTCACTGCCGCTTATTTAGAAAACCCAAACGATCCCGCATTGGCCGCACATCTAGGCTTTTTGCATATTTGGGCAATCACCGAACGCTATCGTCTCAAAACTATTTCGCCATTGATCGTTAATGAAATTATTCTCGCAAAAAAATATTTTGCAGATGCTGTGCAGTTAAATCCGGACGATGCACGATTTTTAGGGTTTTACGGTGATAGTCAATTAGCAGAAGGAAAAATCTTCCATGATGAACGTGAAGAAGTGCGTGGTTATTTTACCCTAAAGAAAGCTATTCATGCTTGGCCGGAATTTAATTATTTTACCGCAGGTTACATCATGAGTATTTTACCTAACGATTCTAAACATTTTAAAGAAGGCTTGGCATGGCAGTGGCAAACGCTTGATCTTTGCACTGGCACGCATGTTGATCGCAAAAACCCTGATTTCAAGCCTTATCTTGCCCTAGAAACAACGCAAGGTGCAAAACGTGCTTGCTGGAATTCTGTTATTGCACCGTTTAATTTTGAAGGATTTTTCTTGAATATGGGTGATATGTTAGTAAAATCGGGGGATGTGAAAACTGCTGTGATTATTTATCACAACGCTATGCTTGCAAAAAATTATTCGCAATGGCCATATAAACATTTACTAGAAGCACATTTGCGTAATGCGCAGCTGAACACCGTGAATTTCCAAAAAGAATTTGTTTCAGCGGAGAAAACGGTGTTATTTAATTCTGGTTACGGTTGTGTTGCTTGTCATCAAAATTAAAGCTTCGCAGGAATCCTGTAAGGAACTTCAAAGATAAACGTCGCACCTTTCTCCACTCCATCACTTTTAACACGGAGCGAACCGCCCATTTCATTAGCAGACAATGCACACATATGCAAACCAAATCCATGACCGGTTTGTTTAGTCGTAAATCCGTAAGAAAAAATCTTTTTTACATGCTCAGGCGTAATTCCTACACCATTGTCTCTCACCTCTATACTGATTGTTTTCGAATCATTTAAAGATGTTTTAATCATAATTAATTTATCCGGCTTAGATGAAGCTCTCACAGCTTCTTTAGCATTTGCCAAAAGATTAATGATAATTTGCAGCATCTTCACTTTATCAATCAATATTGGTTTCAAATGTGCATAGTCTTTTTCTACACGAATTTCTCTTGAAATATCTAATCCGGTAATCAACAAAGCTTCTTGCAAGATATCATTTATCTGTATCACATGTTCCATACTTTTTACGCCTCTAAATCCTTGTTGCGTAGAAATAATATCTTTAATATGCGCAATATTTTTTGTTAACATCCCTAGCTCACCGGACATCGCTTGCTGCTCCTCGTTCCAGTGATCGGTTAATTTATCTAAAAAACGAGGAATCTGACTACCTTGAGCATCTTTCGCAATAAAATCACCTAAATTATCCTTGTGTTCATGCATCAATGTGCGCAAATCATTTAAACTTTGCATTTTTGATTGATTGACTTTTTCTGAAAGAATATTGGTCGAGACATTCAAACTATTTAAAACATTTCCTACATTGTGTAACACACTGGCTGCAACTTCGGCCATGCCTAACTGTCTTGCGGTTTCTAATTTTTGTTGATTGCTAGCTTCTTTATAAGCTGATGCAAAATAAGCAACACCCAAAATAACAAAAGTGATAGCTGCTACACTCATAGATAACACTGTAGGATCTAAAGTCCCCACACCGGCCACATTGCCACAAAGTGGTGTAAAAATAGCGGCAGCCATGCCGGTATAATGCATTCCACAAATAGCAACACCCATAATCACAGCGCTAATCAATTTTATACGATTACGCATTTTCAAAATAATTTGATTGCTTTTTAAAGCAAGCCAAATTGCAGCTTCCGATGCAAAAATAGCAATCAAAATTGAAACAAAAAATAAATTCGGCAAGTAACGAATGTTCAAAGTAATCAACATACCGCCCATACCCGTATAATGCATAGAAGCAATACCTAATCCCAAAATAACACCACCCACGAGTAAATGCATCAAATTAAGCGTTGCTGCTTTCAAAAGATAAAGGGCGAAACCCGACACTAACACAGCAACCAACAAGGAAAATCCAGTCCAAAACAAATCATAACGCAGAGTCAATCCAGGAATAGTAAAAGACAGCATACCAATAAAATGCATAGACCAAATGCCAGCACCCATCGCAATAGAACCACCTACAAGCCAAAACAAAATATCCGCTTTGGTATTACTGGTGTCGCGCAATCGTCCCACTAAATCCAGCGCAATATAAGAGGCAAACACAGCCACTAACCATGATAATATGACTAAACGTAAATCGTATTGACCATGCAACTGATCGGAAGCAATGGGAAAGAGTTGAAAAAATCCCGCAAGCATTTTTTTCTCCTTATCATTTATCGCTATGATTTAAAATTTTATTCTTGCTTGGGTTTTTAAAATAATTATCCATATCCTCTTTTAGCAATGGCTTACTAAAATAATATCCTTGTACATTCTCACACTGATATTGTTTAAGGAAATTTGCTTGATCTTCTGTTTCTACACCTTCAGCCAACACTTCCAAATTAAGGTTTTTAGCCATCGCAATGATAGCACGAATAATAACTTCATCATCTGTTGCAGAACGAATATGCTGCACAAAAGAACTATCTATTTTCAAGCGATCGAGCGGGATCTTACGCAAATAACTGAGACTAGAGTAACCTGTGCCAAAATCATCAATCGATATAGTCACACCTAATTCTTTTAACTCACCTAGCACTCGAATGGTTTCTCTGTTACTCAGTATCACATTCTCTGTCATTTCTAATTCTAGATATTGCGGCTTCAAGCCTGTTTCCTTTAAAACATCGCTAATTAATTGCGTTACATTTTGTAACTTAAATTGTTGTGCTGTCACATTCACAGCAACACGAATGGGTGGAAATCCTGCGTCTTGCCATGCTTTATTTTGTGCGCAAGCCGTACGCAATACCCATTCACTAATCGGAATAATCAAACCTGTTTCTTCTGCGAAAGGTATAAAATCGACTGGTAGCAGCACACCTTTCTCAGGATGCTGCCAACGAATCAATGCCTCAACTGCAACCAATTTTTCTCCGTTCAAATCAAATTGCGGCTGATAACAGAGAAAAAATTCTCCTCGAGCCGTTGCACGACGTAATTCCATTTCCTGATCTAGCTCAGCTAAACTTTGCATGCCGATTTCTTGAGAATAAAATTGAAAATTATTGCCTTTCTGCGCTTTTGCGCGGTACATAGCAGCATCTGCATTTTGCAACAACGTATCCACTGTTGTGCCGTTATCTGGATAAAGACTGATGCCTATACTAGCAGTAACTGTTAAGTAACGTTCGCTGATGACAAAAGGTTTTTGAAAAACCTTGAGCAATTGATTAACTTGACTCACTATGTCTTGTTCATTCCTCACAGAATTAATAATAACAACAAATTCATCACCACCTAAACGAGCAAGGGTGTCACCTGCAGGCAACATTTCTTGTAAACGGATTGCTGTAATCTTTAATAATTCATCGCCCGCATTGTGACTCAAACTGTCGTTAATCAATTTAAATCGATCAAGATCTAGGAATAGCAGAGCAAATTTTGTTCTTTTATCTTTCGCATTTTTTAACGCTATGCGCATACAATCCATTAACATCACGCGATTCGCAAGTCCTGTTAATGAATCGTGTTTTGCTTGGTATTCTAATTCTTTCTCTAATTTAGCACGCTTGGTAATGTCACGAAAATCTAATATGCGGCCTATGGTTTTTCCATTCAGCTTATGAGGTTGTGAATAACACTCGAAAATTTTTCCATTTTTTAAGGTGACCACGTCTATACTAATTTCTTCAGGCGTGCTGTGAAGTTTTTGCATTTTTTCAAAGAAATCACTGGATTTTTCTAATTGACTTTTCAGGTAATCAAATACTTTTTTCTCACTTTTCTCAATCATGAGCGAGGGAGGTAATTCCAACATATCGCTTAATTTTTGATTATAGTCCATTATATTACCTTCGGTATTCACTACTAAAATACCGTCACTGGATGATTCAAAAGTAGATTTCACTAATGATAGTGATTGTTGTAATGACAAAGTGCGATCTAATACTTGTTGTGACAACATTTCGGTGTAACGGCGAGAATTTTCTGTTAATTGCCATTTGCTGGTTAGTGCACAAGCTAACTGTCGCACAGAAACACTGTCGAAAGGTTTTTTCAAAATCAGCAAATTATCTGACTTTCCTAAATGAGCAACAGTTTCTTCCCAAGTATAATCAGAATAAGCGGTACAAATAACAATTTGGATATTCTTGTCTACTGCCCAGATATGTTTGATGGTTTCAATACCATCCCAACCGGGTGGCATACGGATATCGACGAAGGCGAGTGAATAAGGCCTGCCTTGTTGGATGGCTTCTTCTATCCGTTTTAAGCCTTCTTGACCTTGTGAGGCCACATCGATTTCAAAAGCAGGCAAAGTGACATCTTCTTGCTTTTTGCCAAATAGAGCTGTATTAATTTTATCCAGTTCAGAACTTTTGTCTGTCTTTAAAATCTTAATAAAATCACGGTGAATATCAGGATTATCATCGATAATTAGGATGCGGAAATGGGTATTCTCTATCATATTCATGATGGACCCCTTCTAAGCCCTATATTCTTCCATTATCCAACTTTTGACCTAAATAAGCAATATAGAGGCAGCCCTCGCGTCATCAAAAGATTTATGCTACCCTTCTGCTCGTTTATCACTATCCAAAAAAGGACGGGCCAGCCATGTATATTCAAGACTTACAAAATACTATCAATATTCTTGCAACCCCTGGAAAAGGCATTTTGGCTGCTGATGAGAGCGCCGCCACCATAGGCAAACGTTTTGCCGCCGTTGGTGTAGAATCTACAGAAAAAACGCGCGCAGAATATCGCGAACTGCTGATGGCCACACCTAATATTAATGAATTTATTGCTGGTGTTATCCTTTTTGACGAAACACTGCATCAAAAAACCAGTCACGGTATTTTATTTCCTGATTTTTTAAAAAAACAAAATATATTAGCTGGCATCAAAGTTGACAAAGGTTTAGTAAGCTTACCGTTTACACAAGAAGAACAAACTACACAAGGATTAGATGGTTTAGCTGAACGCATGCAAGATTACAAAAATAAAGGCGCTAGTTTTGCAAAATGGCGCGCCGTGTATGCAATTTCTGCAAACACTCCTAGCACTGCCGCAATTCGCGCGAATGCGGAAGGGCTTGCATGTTATGCTGCTATTTGCCAAGCAGCAGGTATTGTACCTATCGTAGAACCTGAAATATTAATTGATGGCGAACATACTTTAGAACAATGCGAAGAAGTGTCCGAAAAAGTATTTCATGCAGTGTTCCATTCTTTGTTTAAACACCATGTCAAATTAGAATACATGGTTTTAAAACCTAGCATGATCATCAGCGGCAAAAAGTGCGCAAAACAAGCAACACCAGAACAAGTTGCAAAAGCAACACTTGCTGTGTTGCGACGTACTGTTCCTGCTGCTGTGCGCACCATTAACTTTTTATCAGGCGGTCAATCACCTGAGCAAGCAACAGCAAACTTAAATGCTATGCATACTTTGCAAACACAATTGCCTTGGAACTTAAGTTATTCTTATGCGCGCGCATTGCAAGATTATCCATTAAAAATCTGGCAAGGTAACACTAAGAATACAAGCGCCGCACAAAAAGCTTTTTATGAGAGAGCCAAATTGAATAGCCTAGCTTCTCTCGGCAAATACAACCCTTCCATGGAAAAAGAAACGTCTCTGGCTTAAGATGACAGAATCCCGCGTATATTTACGCGGGAATATTTTTTCACTGCAAGGACACAGAGATCATGACTACCTATTTAATCAATACGCTCGATGCCAAAGAACAGTTTGCTGATTTAATTAATCGTGTTGTACACAACAAAGAACGGGTCATTCTCACTCGCCGCGGCAAAGAAGTTGCAGCTCTCATCCCTTTTGAAGATCTAGAAGTATTACGCACTTCTCAAGACAAAAATGATTTACAAGAAGCTATACAAACACTCAAAGAAGCAAGAGATACTGGCACAGTTAGCTTACAACAACTTAAAGATGATACGCATAAATGACGCCTTACGATATTCAAATTACTTTGAAAGCTGCGAACCAGATAAAATCACTGTCAACAAAATCTTTAAAACAAATGATAGCATTGATTGAAGCACTATCCATTAATCCACGCCCACCGGGTTCAAAAAAAATTTTAGGAATGACCGGGCTTTACAGCGAAAGCGTAGAAGAATTCCGACTCGTTTATAAAGTAGAAGAACAAGAAATTCTAATCTTATTTTTAGCGCAGGCACATTAGCACAGAAAAGCAAATCCCTCTTTGAAAAGGCGTTGTTGCATAATTCATTTGACTCCATCGTCCCGCGGCTTGTCCGCGGGACGACGTATATCATCAGAGGAATTATGCAACAACGCCTTTTCAAAGAGGGATTTGCTTTTCGCTCAACTCGTGCACCGCATCCACTAATACTGCCACATGTTCAGGAAGCACTTGTTGTGGAACACCGTGACCTAAATTAAAAATATGTCCGGGCTTTTTTCCAAAAGCTGATAACGTTTTTGCAACCGCTGCGCGAATTCTCTCAGGAGATTCCAATAAAATAGCCGGATCCAGATTTCCTTGTAATGCCACTTTATCACCTACACGTAATCGTGCATCGTTCAAATCAGTCTGACAATCAATGCCTAATACATGACAACCCGTTGCTGCCATTAATTCTAACCATTGACCGCCTCCTTTAGTAAAAAGAATAACAGGAATAGGCGAGCCTTCATGTTGCGTTAATAAATGCGTAATCACCTGCTTCACATAGTAAAGTGAAAATATCTGATAATCCGCCGTATTTAACATTCCACCCCAGGTGTCAAAAATCATGACAGCATTAACACCTGCGCGAATTTGCGCATTCAAATGTGCGCTAACTGATTTTGCTAACACATCAAGCAAGGTATGCAATAGCTTTGGATCTCCCTGCCGTAATGCCTGAATGCGCGGAAAAGATTTATTCGCACATCCTTCCACCATATAGGTCGCAAGCGTCCAAGGACTACCGCAAAAACCAATCAATGGCACTTGCCTTGCTAAATTTTTCTGTGTCAAACGGATGGCATCTAATACATAAGCCAAATCAACTTCAGGCGTAGGCACTCGCAAACGTGCAATATCATGTTCTGACCGAAGTGGATGCGCAAAAATCGGGCCTTCGCCTTCTTTAAAGGATAGGCCCAAGCCCATGGCATCAGGAATAGTCAAAATATCTGAAAATAAAATAGCAGCATCCAGTGGAAATCGTGCCAAAGGCTGTAGAGTAATCTCGGAAGCCAATTCTGGCGTTTTACATAACTGCATGAAACTACCTGCTTTTTGTCGCAGTGCTCTATATTCAGGCAAATAACGCCCTGCTTGCCGCATCATCCAGACAGGCGTTTTGACAACTGGCTGGCGCCAGATAGCGCGTAAAAAACTATCATTTTTAAATGCACGCATATTTTAGTATGACCTTGTTCTTTACAATAATTTTAGGATAATATTACTTTTTGGGCACCTCTGGAAATGAATTCGATATAGGTGTTCACAAGATTTATTCATTAATTACTGACAAGGGAACCGCATTTATGCAAAAAAATCTTTTAATCGCCGCAACAGTTGCAGGTCTTGCATTAGGCCTAACTGCATGCCAACAAAAAACCGCCACCAACAAAGACACTGCTCCACAACAACAAACACAGCAAGCACCTCAACAAAGCAGTGATGCCTCACAAACACAAGCAGCTCCTGCACAACCGTTGATGCAAACTGCTGCTGATTCTAGTAGCACAACAAACTCTGGCACCAACACTACTCAGCCAGCTGCAACAGATCCTGCTGCTAGCTCTACAGCCTCACCTACTACTCCTTCTTCTACACCCTCTGCTACGATGCCGTCTGCTACTGGCCCTGCTATGCAGCAACCAGTACCTGCCACAGCGGCTCCGTCAATGAACAGCGCTGCTCCATCAACCACAGCACCAGCAACAACTGCGCCTGCTACTGGAGCAACAACGACTCCGTAAAAGAGGTTTTATGTCATCCTGAGCCGCGTTTTTTTGCGGCGAAGGATCTCCTGCTTATAGGGAGATCCCTCGCTACGCTCGGGATGACACAAATTTCCCTTTTTTAAAGAGGGATTTTATTTTCCGCTTGCAACCACGCCACAATATCATCCACTACGGCTTGCACTGATCGATTATCCGTATAAATACTATAATCCGCTAATGCTTCATAGATAGGCTCGCGCTCTGCGTATAATTTTTTTAATACTTCTAAACGATTTTGCGTTCTCAACATAGGCCTGCGACTATCATTTAATGTGCGATGGTCTTGGGATGACAAAGAAACATGTAAATAAATCAGAGTACCATTACTCATCAGGATCAATTGATTTTCCACTTCTAAAATAGAACCACCACCAGTCGCCAAAACAATATTCGACTTTGCTGTCAGCTCTTCCAACACTGCTCTTTCGCGTTTGCGAAAACCTTCTTCACCTTCTACATCAAAAATCCAACCAATATCGACACCTGTACTTTTTTCAATTTCTTCGTCGGAATCATAAAAATCCATTTTTAAAACTTGCGCCAAAGACTTTCCTACACTGCTTTTACCAGCACCCATGGGGCCGATTAAAATAATATTTTTCACAACAAAATCCTCTTACATAATTTTTGGAGTGACGAAAATAAATAATTTACGTTTTCCTTGGCTACTATTTTGCTGCCGAAAGAGAAAACCAACAAGTGGAATTTTTCCTAAAAAAGGAATACGGTCCGTTTCCCATGTCTGATCTTCCTCATAAATACCTCCTAATACGACTGTTTGACCATTTTTTACCAACACATGTGTACTCATATGCCTAGTACTAATGGCTGGCACACCTAGCACTACGTGTTTGCTAGGTTTATCTTGATTGACTTCAAGTTCAAGCAAGACTTTATGGTCGGGCATAATTTGCGGCGTGACTTTGAGAGCCAATACAGCTTTTTTGAAAGCTACGCTAGTCGCACCATTACGACTGGTTTCTTGATAGGGAATTTCTTCGCCTGATTCAATCATCGCTGTCTGTTGATTGGCAGTAAAAAGACTTGGACTAGAAATAATTTCACCGTGTCCTTCATTTTCTAGCGCAGCTAATTTCACATCTAACAATGAAGCATCTGCAAGATGCGCGACAGCAAGGCTGAAATGATTTTTTTCGGAGTCAATGGCTTCAGCATTTTGCACAGAAAAATGCATACCCAACTCACGCTCGAACGAATGATCAATATTCACAAGGCGCGCTTCAATTAATACTTGCTGTACGGGAATATCTAAACGTTTAATCAAACGATTAATCTCATCCATATGCTCTAAAATATCATGTACGCATAGCGTGTTGGTACGCGTATCTGCATGCACAGCTCCACGTTTTGAAAGTAAAGTATAATGATTATCTTGCAAAAGACGAATCATATCATCAGCTTTAGCATAATGAATTTGCCACACGCGAGTAACTAGGGGTGCGGCATTCACGCTGCTTTCTTGTAGTTGAACACTATCTTGATTTTCTTTCATGCGTTCGACACTTTTTTCTATCACCCAGGTATCATCTACCTTGTGTTTAATGAGTTGATGCGACGCCAGTAATAAATCTAGTGTTTCTTCTGCTGAGACAGCTTTGAGATGCAAAGACACTGATCCTACTATTGTTGGCTTTACGCTAACACGACATGGAATGCGTTCAGCGATAACGCGAATAGCATCAGCTAAACTTACATTCTCTAAATCAATAGAGATAGTATTTTTTGCAAAACAAAATTGTATGTTTAAAAAAATTAACAAACAAATACCAAGTTTTTTCATACTTTCTCCTCTATCGTCACAACATCTCCAGCAGGCAACTTTGCTAGTCGGTATTGTGTTTTACCCTGTTTAATTAAGCCTACAGCTTTTAGTTTTCTTTGCATAAATTCTTTTTGCGAAATTTCATGCTTTCCCAAAATAAAAATAGACGAGGCCGGATTTTTTTCTATGACATAATGATCGATAGTCATCAAAAAAATTTTGGCATTTGCCCAAAATGTCACTACCCCGCCATCTTGAATCTCAACAGAAAAATCTTGTAATACGATTGGCATTGCTCTTTTTTGTAGATTTTTTATAAAAAATTTTACAGCACTCAACTCTCCCTCCACTTTCAGTGAAAATGCAACAAAAGGAATTTGCTTATAGGTTTGAACTCCAGAAGGTCGAAAAAATAATAAAGACAAATCATGATGCTTAACCATTTTCACTAGATTAGATGATAAACCTTCTATATCTATAGCATTTTTATCTAAGACTACCATCTTCGACGCCACGGTACACATGGCGCTGTTGTTTTTTAAAAACGCATTTTCTGCGGAATATTTGTTTTGTAACGCTTTATTTTTTTGATTAAGTGTTTTTAAAAGCACCATATTTCCTCTAAAATCAAACCAATATCCAGAAAAAATGATGGCGCCCGTCAATAACAATAAGAAAAAATAATTCTTCACGATATTTTCACCTCAAACAGGATATCTCCTGTTGCCGCATCGCTCTCAACATTGATAATTTTGGTGGTGACAGAAATTTTTTTTAAAAATTCTGATAAATAATCCATTTCCGAAACACTTCCTTGAAGTTTTACTTCATTATGATGTCTGTTAAATATTTTTAATTGCACGCCATTCTCACCAGCAATATCCAGGCAATGAAATAATTTTTTATTATTTTGATTTAAATGTTCAACGATTTGCAGAGTTTCAAATCTATTTTGTAAAATCTTTGCGGATTTCACTTTTTCTTGGTGCATTGCTATTTTATCTCTTAATGATGCATTTTTTGCCTTCTGGATTTGAATTGTTTGTAATATCAAACCATGCACACAAACAACACTTATTATACTTACCGCGATGATTACACAAGAAACCCCGTAAAACCATCGTCGACGAGAAACTCGCCTAGCATGACGCCAAGATAATAAATTAATTTTCATCATAACGATGATCTCGAATAATTAGACCCAAGTGACGCCAGGCTATTGTGGGAATATCGGTATCTATTTTTAATTCGTCTGCTTGCCGTATTTCTACACTTAAATTTTTCAATAATTCTATTTGCAATTGTTCTGACAGGTTATTCCTTCCTAAAAAAACAATCTTTTGTGGTTTGCCATTTTGCAACAGCCGTTGAACTTCCTGAAAATGATTTTCCCCTACTCGTTGCACTCTCAATAAATTATTCCCCGATAAAAAAATTAACTGACACTCCGCGTGCAAAAATTCGATAATCACAATATCACGTTCATGCACGGCAAAACGAACAACGCGCGCAATACCTAACACATCTAAATCCACAGCATACAATTGCAAACCCGCCTGGGTGACGATATGCACTTGTTCATGCAAATGTCTTGCACGCGTGGCAACAATCACAGCATTTTGGGTGGCCTTATCTTCACTTTGTCCCACACTGAAATCAAAACAGATTTCTTCAGTAATTCCTGGGAAATAGTGTTGCCGATTATGGTTAATGTCTTTCTCAATATCATCCTCAGACCAAGTCAAAGGAAATTGTGCTTGCTGACAAATAGCCTGCCGTGCCGACAAAGCGAGTACCGCTTGCTTACCTTGTGTTTTGGTTTTTTCTACCCATGTGGATAAACCTTGCTGCAATGACACCGTCTCAAAATTTTCTAGCAACAAACGCTCACGCACTCTACGTACTTGCAGCAAACTAATTTTATCGAACTCTATCATGATGCCGATCGGCAAGTGACTG
>LSTE01000061.1 GCA_001644445.1 Gammaproteobacteria bacterium SCGC AG-212-F23 | reverse complement strand
TTCAATCAATTGCCTTTCAGTCTTAGTAATATTATTTTTCATGCATTTTAAACAGTAGGTCTTACTACTGGCTTTATAATAAGCTCCATTAGAATTTCGGCATGTTGACCCAGGGATTTCGAAAACCTTATCATTTTTTATGGTTTTTTCTGAACATCCCCAGCATGTTGAATTTTCGCCAACTACTTTTAATTTTGGAGTGTTACCTCTTAATAGGGTGATTGCGGGTTTCTTTTTCATATAAGGGATATACCTTTGTTTAGTTAAATGATTTTGAAAGCCAAAAAAAGCAAGCAGAAATATTTACTAGCCTATTGTACAAATAGTATCATACTTATGCGTAAAAGTCAACCAAAATATGCGCAATGTACTTCAATTCAACGATATTTGGATTTGTAAGAGAGAAGAAATTCGAAGCATTGGCGCAAAACATTCCCAGAAGTTTAATTTACAATTAGTAAATGGCGATTGATCGCAGCTTCGCTAACACTACACATGGTTGTTACGTATATAATAACCTAACTAGGTATTTTATATAATATATTTTAAGGGTACATCAATGAATGCAATAGTAAAAACATGTAGAAAACATGGGGAGTTAACTACAGATAAATGTAGAATGAGAATAAGACAAAGAGTAAAAGGAGATGTAATTCATTATGAATGCCAACAATGTGCACGTGATTCAAAAAAAATATGGGTGAAAAATAATCCTGAAAAAATTTTAGAGCAATATAAAAATAGATATATTATTCGAGATGCATCACAAGAAATATTGAAATGTTCTACCTGTAAAGAAAACAAATGTTTAAGATATTTCTATAAATCACAACACAATTTTAAATCACCTCGTTGTAAAATTTGTATGCGTATTTCTATCAGTAGCTATTATTTCAAAAATAAAGAAAAGTATAAAGAAATTAACCGCGCATATAATGAAAAATTTAGAGATCAAGTAAGAATAAGGAATCATAAATCTAAATTAAAAAATGTGTATAATATGACATTAGAGCAATATAGTGAGATTCTAATTGCTCAGAACAATGTTTGCGGTATTTGTAAAAAACCTGAAACTATGAAACATAAAAAGTTTGATTATCTAAAATTATTATCGGTAGACCATTGCCATAAAACTAGAAAAGTACGTGGCCTTTTATGCGATAAATGTAACAAGGCATTAGGAATATTTGAAGATTCAGTAGAAATACTTGAATCTGCCATAAAATATTTAAAAAAATATATGTGCTAGCCTATTACCGGTAGTCCCCCCTACCGGCAACAAGAATTCTTAACTGGACTCTTCGGATCTCTACATGGTCAGGCACTGACTCACGGGGTGAGGCTGTGTGTGCGATATAATAAATTTTGGCTGCTGCTGTGATTGCTCGTAATAAGTTTTGAAACTGTCGTCACCGACTTCCGCTACGGCGGCCATCATCGTATCTGCCAAGGCCGCGTAGTAAGAATTAACTCCAAGTAAAAAATCAGTCCCATCACCACGAAAGTAAGCACCAGAAATGTCAAGATGACGAGGGGCTTTTTTGTTGCCAAGAAATAAATAATAAATACCACTGATTAATAATTGTTTTGCTCGGTGTGGTAAATCATTCTGTATGACTGCTCCAATAATCTGAAAGCAAAAACGGTTTGCCAGTTCTCCATACCACTGCCCATGGTCCCCTTCGATGGCGGGTAACTCACCGCCTCTTCTCGCGAGTATGTCAAATGCGATGTGAAGAAGATGTAGCAAATTTAAATAATAGAGCCTATTCGTGATGACTGTTGGTTTTGTGCTGCTGACAATGGCAGTAAATATGTTTATTGCTATAGGAAGGGCAACTGCATCGTTTTGAACGAATGCATTAAAAAGTTGATTTATGGCTTCAACATTGGCTTTTTCTCTTGCGTCTTTCGTATCTTTAGTCTCAAGCGGTGCAGCTTCTTGTGCTGCTTTCAAGGCTTTCGATTGATCGTTTGGAAATAATTTTTTATGTAATGCCAGAAGTTTTTCTGCCATTCCGTCATCAAGGATCTTACCATTCTCATCCACAATATCTTGGTCTAAACCAATAACAGCAAGGCGAATCGCTTGCACCAGCGTCGTTTGTAGATGTGATTCCTGTCTAGCATAAGCTTTTAGAATATAATATTCCATTTGATCTAATGAACCTGCGTATTCAGCCAGCGCTAAAATTTGTTTTTGTGAAGTAGGAATTCCAAAAAAGGTATGTATTGTAGCTGGTTGTTTTAGCCATACATAATTCTTCTGATTGTCCATATCGCCTATATTAAATAAATAATGAAAAATGATTTCTTTAGCACCTGTATTTAGAAAAGCAATCATGATAACAAGCTCTTCAGGTATGAGTTCTATGCTTTCTATAGTACTAGCATTGATATTAGAAAATGCTTCAATAGCAGTTTGGTTATTCTGATCGCTTATTTGTTTTTTTTGAGCGGTTATAACGGCTGTATTGGAGCCATCCGGTTCTGAACTAGATGCTGCTGTTTTTTGAGAACTAGATTTACTTGAAAACCATGACGGCATTAAACAATCTCCCCGTTTATATATATGTGTCACTTTGCAAACTCCTATTGTCCAGATGGGTTTGCAATATCTAACAGCTAACCTATTGTTTCCTATAAAAGTTGCGTTTCAAAGTTGAATGCGCAGATTTAAGTCTAAATACTTAATACGGTGGCTGAATCTGATGAATAGAGAGTGTGTTTGATGATAAAACACTGCTATTCGATTTAGCTGATGCCTTTTTAAAAAAGGGTAAATATAATTTACATAATTTGTAGAGAGGCTCATTTACACGATTGTGTTTTTCATCATCCGCTATTTGATTATCGAGTAATGTGACAATTTTATCAGAATCTTCAACCGATGTATTTAATTTTATACATTGCTCTTGTAAATGAGGGGCAATATCTAATTTTCTTTCTAATTCACTTTTTACTCCAACAATATGTAAATTGTTAGTACCTTTTACTCGAAAAGAGTCCGCAGGAAAAAGACAAATATAAGTAAAAATGAGTTGAAAAATTTCAATGGGTAAATTGGATTGAATACCCATCAAACACCATCCTTGAATTTCAGGTATTTGTAAAACTGCTGCTTGAACAAAATTAAGTGTTGGATATCGCTGCATTAGTTTTTCAGTTTCATCACATAAGGTCGACAATTCTTTTTTATCTGGAAAATATTTATTATCAACATATATTTGGCAAATTCCTGCTTTCGGCAAGCTATAGTTTGGATCGGCTTTAAGTGCTTTCTGATACCATATTAAAGCTTTTTCTGCATCTTTTTTTATGCCAATCCCTGCCTCACACAAGAGCCCCATTTCCCATTGGGAAGTAACGATTCCGCCGTTTGCGGCTATTTCTCGCCATTTTAAGCTTTCTTTTTCGTCGGTGGTTATACCATTAAATCCTTTCATATAAAACTCACTAAGTTGGGCTGCTGCTTCTGGTAGATTTTTCTCAGCGGCATTTTTAATATGCTCAAACGCTTTTTTTGCATCTATGAGTGTTCCTTTTCCATTTTGATAGTACAAACCTAGTTTAAATTCAGCTTCTGCAGAGCCTTTTGCGGCAGCAATTCTATATCTTTCAAAAGCTTTTTTTTCATCTTTATCAACATCTGTGTAATAATCTCCAATTAGTACTTCTGCTTTAAGCGAACCATTACTCGCTGCTTTTTTATACCATTCTAGAGCTTCTTTCTGATATCCACTGTTTCGTTCGCATTCACCCATCTCAAACTGTGCATTTACTAAATTATTTTCAGCTGCTTTTTTTAACCAAATGAATGCTGTTTCTGCATTTAAGGTTGTACCTATGCCATCTAAGTAACAATAGGCTAAACGGTATTGACCTTTTGCATTATTTTGTTCGGCTGCTTTTCGAAACCAATCGGCTGCAAAACCATTATTTTTTGGGGTTCCAATGCCAAATAGAAAACATTCTCCCAAAGCGTGTTGAGCGTCAGAATGGTTTTTATCTGCGGCTTTCTTAAATAATAAAAATGCTTCTCCCTCATTTTTTATTGTTCCTATACCAAGTAGGTAACATTGTCCAAGGAAAAACTGAGCAGTAGTATGATTTTGATTAGCTGCTTTTTCAAACCAAAAAACTTTTAACTTATCATTTTTTGGTACACTTATGCCGTTATCATAACAATAAGCTAACATATATTGCCCATATGAATTGCCATTATTTGCGGATTTCTCATACCACTCAAATGCTTTTTTACGGTCTTTAGACACATGAACTCCATTTAAATAACATTTTGCAATACGGTATTGTGCAAGAGAATCGCCTTGCTCCGCTTTGGATAAAAACGCTTTAAATTCATTTTCAGGAGATGGGAGTTGAAAAGCATTTAAAGTAGATTTAGGTTTTTGAGATGAAGAATACATGCGATGGCCTCGTATTGATTTTTCTACCACAGGAAAAAATTTTACCATTTTTGTGGGTGTGATTATTCGATTTAACATATTTTGATGAATTTGACATGATCAATACCACTCTCCCATTTTAAAATTAACGTGTTGCTTTAAATTCTTAGTAACATTGTTTTCGCTATCTCCAACATGATGGCCATTGGCTGTTGTGACATCCTGCATAATAAATTTAAACCTTTGGTGTTTTTGTAAGTGCTTATATAAATTTTTAAAAACCATTGCGCCGCCCAGCTACAGTCAAAAGTGTCAGTACTCGAATTAATTCCTCTACCTTTATCATCATAATAAGATCTAACTCTAAATAAATCATTTGTACTATCGCCATGAAAGAAAACATCCGAAAAATCAGGCTCACGCGCAGCTTCTTTCTTCTTTTCGAATAAATAATAAATACCACTTCTTAATAGTTGTTTCTGTCGGTGTGGTAAATTACTTTGTATTACTGCTGCAATAATCTCGATGCGAAATCGATTGGCAAGTTTTCCAGACCATTGCCCATTCCGTTCTCCTACTAATGCTGGTAACTCACCGCCTCTTCTTGCGGGCACGTCAAATGCTACAAAAATAAGATGCATCAAGTTTAAATAATATCGATTATCAACAGTACCGAGCTTCAGTTTTAAATCTTTAATAAAATCATTAAATGTATTTATTGCTGCAGGAAGAGTATCTTTACAATTTTGGACGAATGCATTAAAAAGTTGATTCATAGCTTCAACATTGGTTTTTTCTCTTACTTCTTTAGCACCTTCAGTTTCAAGTGGTGCAGCACGTTTTACTATTTCCAATGCTTTCAGTAGATCGTTTGGAAATAATTCCTCATATAACGTTAAAAGTTTTTGCACCATCCCATGATCAAGTTTATTCCCTTCTTCATCTTCAATATCTTGATCCAAACCGATGACAGCAATACTAATCGCTTGCATCAAAGTTGCTTGTAGGTGCGATTCCTGTCTGGTGTGAGCTTTTAAAATATAATGTTCTATTTGATCCAATGGGCCAGCATATTTAACCAGCGCTAAAATTTGTTTTTGTGAAGTAGGAATTCCCAAAAAAGTATGTATTGCAGCGGGTTGCTTTAGCCATACATAATTCTTCTGATCATCCATATCGCCTATATTAAACAAATAATGAAAAATGATTTCTTTAGCGCCTGAATTTAGAAGGGCAATCATAATAACAAGCTCTTTGGGTATGAGTTCTATGCTTTCTGTAGAAACAGCACTGATAGTAGAAAGTGCTTCGACAGGATTTTGGACTTTTTTATCATTTATTTGTTTTCCTTTAGCTTCTACTACTGCATCTAAACCGCCAGACTCAGAAATTGATGATGCCATTTTTTCTTTCGAATGAGACAATATAAGTTTTTCAATATTGGTCGTTTTGTACAAGATAAGCTCTACACAAAATCGCAACCCAGGACGTTTATATAAAACATGGCCACCATCGTCACAAATAAGAAATGAACGTCCCAAACCAGAAGTAGAATTACTAAGATAATAAGAATCAGCAAATGAACGATCTGGGGAGGCACCACACTCAAAAACATAACGAAGTCCACGCCGGATGAGAGGCTTATCACCTAATGCCATACTTTGTGCTGAGCCATAACCCACAATCCAATATAAATGGCTTTTCTCATTCCATCCGCCAAAGTCATCAAAATGATCGATAAAATACTTAATACCATCATAATAAATCAGTGAACAAATAATCAGTCCTACAGTGACTTCTCTGTTTGCAGCTGCTTCTAAAGCATTCCAATAGAGAGTAATGATTTTTTCACATGCCGTTTTTACTGTTGAACCAGCAGGCACTTGCGTTTTTATAATTCCTTCTGCAAACGTAGTTAGCGCAGTCGTATAAGCTTCCAGTCTTTTTCCCGTCACTTTTTCCCACCCTGGTGGAAATTGTGCTCTTAATTGTTTTTTTACTTCTTCAAGTGGTAAATAGCGAGATAATCGTTCAACAATACCATATTGTTTGTCTTCGGCTTTCATCTCTTTATAATTAAATTCTCCCGCAGCTCCCATGACTTGTAAAACTGTTTTGTCTCTCATTAATACTACTTCTTTACCTGGATTGGACCTACGTGGACGAGGGTCAATGATCTTTGGAATAACACAATGAAGAATGTATGGATTTTTCCTCACTTCCTCTTCAGCGGCATCTGCATTACCTAATAAACCATGTGCTACTACTTCTTGTGCTTTGCGAGATGCTTGCAATTGCTGAATGTTTCTGCCAAACAGTGTCATAGTTGTTTTTGCATCACCTGGAATATCACCACCGATATAATCCAACACGATCGGTTGAAGCACATTAGGAAAGGAATCCACATTATGAAATGCTTCATTATTTGAGCCATCAGGCCCAAAACCAGACGCCGCCACTTTTTTTTGAGAACTGGATATCCCTGGAAGAAATCTTTGTAACATTTAATAATTACCTTTTTTAATCATTTAATATTTTAATACCTTATTAATATTAGATAATCTCCCCTATCTAAAGGCAATGAAAGTGCATCAATGCATTTTTGTAGGATGGTGAGATAACCATGTTCTTTTGCAAATTCTGAATTCATGCCAATCTTATTATTTACATTGCCAAATCATTTTTCTCCGCGATTATATAGTTTTGAAAAAAATATAGGGATACGTAGTGACTACGTATACTTACTTTAAAGTAAAAGAGTTACAATGGTTCTGCATATTATGATTTAACAACATCCCCCCAGAATGATTAGCAATCCAGTGAGTATTTCGAAATTCTTTTTTTATAAAATTTATTGAAGAATAATGAAAAAAATTCCTTCTATACAAAGACGAAAACGAAGCCTTATGTGAAGTTGAAGAAAAATATTTTAGTTTATTTCTCAATAACATGGATAACCCTCATGAATATGCTATATAAAATAATAACAGGTATTATGGCATGCTATTTTTTAGAAAATAGTTAGACTTTTTCCTAGACACTTTAAGCAAAGATTTTAGTCAGGCAAAATGCTCCCCCGAAAATTGCTTATCTAAATACTGTACGTACCTGTTGGCTTAATTTACAATATATAATCAATTTTGGGCTAATATGAGAACGCCATATGTCTAATGACATTAGAAGATTAAATGATTATCATCCTTCAGAGTTAACGTGGGAAGAAGTGAGGGAGCATATTGCTATGTCTAACTCAGAGTTAGTAAATATGGTTGATCAGCTTAAACCAAATAAAAAATTGACCATTATCAAAGCAAGATACCCTTATGGGGCAAAAATTATTAACCAAGGTGTGTTACAACTGCCTACTTTCAATGGAGAACTTATTTCATTAAACGAATCAAAGATAAGCCAGCAATTAAAAAATAAACTATCCTATTCTCCGATTCCATTAGCTTTATCTATTAATAAAGGTTGTGAAGTATATTTAGAAAATAGTGAAAATACTATTCCTCTTAATTTATTGCCGCCGAACAATCTTTTTGGTTTATTTGAAACAGTGGCAACCATGTGCAACATAACTACCAAACCAATTTGGTCAGTTTTAAGTGGAGCAAGATCATTATTTATGTTGCCAAAAATTTCTGATCAAGTGGGTTATAGCCGTATTCGGAGAAAACTAGATGTCTCATTAAATACTCCACAATCTTTAAAAGAACATTTTAATGTATTCCAAGCAATCTATGACAATTCTTCTTCAAAGAAAGATTGGTATTGTGACATTATTTTTTTTACAAATGATTGGTTTCGACAAGATACAACAAATTCTCGATGGCTAGTTTTTTATAATTATCTCTTTAAACTGGCAAATGCACAAAGAATACGCTCGCCCTATAATGTAGACAATATGGCACTAATTTATTCCTTATGGGAAAATTTTTTATTTACAATCAGTAGTAGAAATTTAAAACCGAGACCTTATATAGTAAATACCATAAAATATTTAATTGAAATTGCTGTGGGCATGAGGCCAGGGTTTTGCACAATAGAGAATGAACAAAACTTTGCGCCTTGTGAACTTTTACAAGATACATATATTAATATATATGGATTAAAAAAATACGCTCCTACTTTATTTTTTCCTCAATATTTATCAAAAGATAATAATATTAAATCTGTATATTATTCATTATCTCATCCTATATTATTAGAAGGTATTCCCAAATCAAGGGGGAAGCAGGACATTATTTCTGATATGCGAGAAATAAAATATTTATTAAATATACTATCTGTTGCGGTAAAAAATGACAAAATTAATTTACCTAATCAACGAAATTTATTAGATAATATAAAATATGATTTTTTTCACAATGGGATAGATATATTTAATGAAATAAGATCATCTAAAGAAGTACTTTTATTTGACCCGAACTTAACTTCTTATAATTATAAAAAATTTAGTCATAAAGAATTTTGTTCTACTTCACCTTTTTTTAGTGGCTGCATTAGTATTTCAATAGATTCAAGTAAACAAACGTTATGAGATTAATATATTTTATTGTATTTTATATAAGCAACATTTAATACAATAATCAGAGCGCTATCGACATAGCATGAAAAATTTTTAGACGAAAATTATGCCATATTATTTCTGAATTTCAAAAAACACACCTATTTAAATAAGTGAAATAAACTTGGGGGTATTCTATTCATATATCCTAAATGTATCGCCATAGAAATTAATTCATTTTTGCTATTACATTTAAATTTAGTTTTTAATTGATCGATGTAAATTTCTATTGTTCTCGGAGATAGGTTTAATATTTTCGAAATTTCTTTTGCAGTTTTTGCTCTTATTAGAAAAAAAATACATTCCGACTGTCGTTTAGATAATAATGGAGTTTCATAATTTTCGTCAATAAAATATCCCATTTGTTGTTTTTCATGATTCAATAAATCATTGTGATTTGATAGCGATACAAATTTATTAACATCAATTACGTTTGAATTTGTCATATCGGTAATATAAGATGCTAATAAAATTATCTTTCCATTTTTGTCTTTTATTGGATATTTCTCGGCAAAAATAATTTTCCAATCATTATTGTTATAACAATACATTCCAAAAATTTTTCCATGCCCATTATTTTTCAGAATAATTTTGTCCTGGTTGATAAAGTTTTCATGTTGTTCAGAAGCCTTACATAACATATCACAATATGTCTTACCAATCATGGAATCTCGAGACTTAAAGCCTGTCCATTGCATAGCGGTTGTATTTGCTGATAAAAAATGCGAATTTAAATCGAGTGCCACCCAAAGTCCTGGCATTTGATCTATAAAGTTATTGTGTGGGATCAGCTTTTCAATATTCATATTGCTGATATTGTAACATTTAGCTATAAGAAATCAATGGCTTAATTCTTAAGTGCTTGTTATTTAATTATTTTTGGTTCACTACAATGGTCCTCCAAAAAATAACCCGAAGCTAAAGTGACTAAACGGCACTTTTCAAAGTTGTAATCTTGCTTCTATTTTTCAATTTTTATTTTAGCATCTTCCAATGAAAAAACTAATGAATATTTAAACATTTATTACGAAAAATAGGTTTTTCATGGCGATAAAATGCTAATGCAACATTATTCGTGTATCCCCACTTATCCAAGTTTGATGAAATAAATTCCCCGCTATTATCTAAAAATGTCTGTTTTGGTTTTGTCTTTGCTGTGTAATTTTAGTCATGGCATTTATGAACTACTTATACGACGACGTGGTTTTCTATATCGCAAATTTAAGTCTGTTAGACAGTATAAGAGGGATAGATTTTAGCAATAAGTACATATAGCCCATTCGAGATATGGTGGCAATGACTCATATGAATCCATGCTATTTAAATCCACATCCTGTGTTTATCATTGCTTCTTGGCCAGATGCTTGATAAACCTTATTATCTATAGTTATTTAAAAAAACCTATGTTAAAATCACGTAATATGGTTTGAAGTAGGGATCGTTAGTATGTTCATTCAAAAAGAAAAAGAAGGGCCCTCTTCGAATAAAATTACTGATATCACACTCGCCAAACAATTTTTTTCATCATGGGTAGCAAATCCCTATCTCCGATCTGTAACAAGTGACAATGCAGGTAAAGCATATCGTCACGACATTCGCCAATACGAAAAATGGGGAATAAAAAAACATATGTTATCTAGTGATATTAATAAATCTATTAATATTGCATAATTATTTGATGAGCGTTTAAAAAATGAATAATAAAAATAAAATAGATTTTCATATAAAAATGATAACAAGTATCATTGATTATCATTTCAAACAAACACCAAAATCTATTCATCGCATATCTATCGGGATTTGTAACGAAGTTTATAATGTTCGTTTAGAAAATAAAGAAACTATTGTACGTTTAAATAATGAAGATAAATTTTTAATGGGTTCTCACGATCATATACCAAAATTAAAAGAACTTGGAATTAACGTACCTGATATTCTTATTGAAGATTTTAGTAAAAAGATAATTCCTTTTTCATATCAAATTCAAAATAAAATTGAAGGACAAGATTTAGATTTTGTAATCGAAAGTATGACTGAGGAACAATTAATAGAATTGGCTAAAGATATCGCTTCTATTTTTAAAAAAGTTGCAACCATTCCTGCAAGCAATCAGTTTGGTGTTGTGTGGGGTGGAGGTAACAATGAATTAAATGATTCATGGACAGAACGAATGAAAATATGGATAAATGAATCTTATGAACGCGGAACAAAAACAGGCGTAATGGATGATGAAATACTAAATATAGCAAAAAAATTGTTTACCAAATATAAGATATATTTTGATTCAATCAAACCAATCACTTACTTCGGCGATATTTGTTCTAAAAATGTTATGATATTGAATGGCAAATTCAATGGTTTGGTCGATTTAGATGGACTAACGCAAGGTGATCCGCTAGAAGCCATCGGAAGAATAAAATTAAGCTGGTATGGAACATATCATGGAAAAATATATGCAGATGCTTTAATGAACGAGTTACATCTTGATAAAAACCAAAGAAAATTAGTTACAGCGTATGCATTACTAAATCAAATTTCCTGGGCTTGTGAAAATGGAATCCAGTTTAATCAAAATACTAAAGCTGAGGTTAACATAGAAAGAATGGAAAAAGACAAACAGTTAATAAAATTGCTTACGAAAGAGTTAGGGCTATTTTAACTTATTTATAAAGGTTTAAAAAATATTTTTCCGATTAACTGACACGAAATTCAGCGGATTTTCAATAAATTGTTTGACTCGAATAGTCAATGGAACCATAACTCTTTTATGTTTACTACGAATTCCTACTCGTAAAAAAATATGAGATTTTGGAACATCTAAAATTTTAGCTAAAAAATTAATGAGCTCACAATTTGCTTCACCCTCATGAGGTTTGGCGTGTAATGTTATTACCATGCCTTGTGTATCATTAATAGTTATCAATGCTGTCCGCTTCGCATTCGCTTTAACAAAAACACTGAATTCCACATGTTTATCTATGTATCTATACCACATAACCTACTACCTATCGTTATTCTTTCGACCCTGTATTAATATTTAAGTTTAAGTGTAATGAGTTTTTGGTAAAAGTTTCAATACAATATTGATTGTTGTAATCTATTTACCAGTATATGATACGACTTCTATATTTGGGAAATTTTAATATGGCATCCAAACATAAACCGCCCTCTCATCCTGGTGAAATTTTACTTAAAAATTTTCTAGAGCCTTTAGGTTTATCGCAAAAACAATTTGCCGAACATTTAGAATGGACATATCCGCGGCTCAATGAAATCATCAATATGCATCGTGGAGTGACGGCAGATTCAGCGTTAGCATTTGCAGGGGCCCTTGGCATGGAACCTGAATTTTGGCTTGAT